>CAKOMC010000039.1 GCA_934096535.1 uncultured Bacilli bacterium
CCAGTACAATATTCTCCCATAAAACTTCTTTTAGGTCAAGACTATTTTGGGGCTTTTTGCCCTTTTTTTCATCTTCTTCAGAGAAATCAGCTAGTATTTCGTCTAAGTCGATGTTAAATGGATAATCGATTAAATCACCACTATAACCATCTACTAAAGTCATGTTGCCTTTTACATTGCCTACAAATATTACTTCTTTAGTTAAACTATAGTAAATGCGACCACTTACCTTGATGTTATCTAGTTTTTTTATTGCACTAACTTGCAAATACTCTTCACCAAAAGATATGGTTGAATCTATAAGGATGCCTTGTTCAGTAATTTTATTTAAATCAAATTCCATAAACTATATAATCAATTAAATACGGTTAAATATTTAATTAATTTCTCCTTCGTAGTTAAGATTATATACTAAAAAGTTATTTTATGCAAGAGAATACTTGTGGTTTTTTATGCTTTAAGTTATACTCTTTATGAAATTAAAAAATGCATTTTAAATTTTTAAAGTGAGGTAGAAAATGAATATAATTGGTTTAATTGCAGAATATAATCCCCTACATAATGGTCATATTTATCAGATTAAAGAAATTAAAAAGATGTATCCTGATAGTTTGATTATTTTATGTTTGGGTAGTTATTTTACGGAACGCGGGGATATTGGTATTTTATCTAAAGAAGAAAAGATTAAAATAAGTCTAGAATATGGAATTGATTTAGTGGTAGAACTTCCTATTATGTATACAGTTCAAAGTGCGGATATTTTTGCCTATCAAAGTATCAAGATTTTAAACGCTCTGGGAATTGATACTTTAATTTTTGGGAGTGAAAGTAATAACTTAAATTTATTAAAAGAGTTAGCAAGTAAACAAGATAATATAAAATACCAAGAAAAAGTAAAAGAATATTTGGATAAAGGGTGCAATTATCCCTCGGCTCTAGCAAAGGCTTTAGAAGTTAATTTTGAATTTAAAGCTAATGATTTACTAGGAATTTCTTACTTAAAAGCCATAAATAAGATTAATAAAAATATAGATGCGCAAACGATTAAAAGAACCAATGAGTATTTAGATACCCAAAGTACTGATGTTATTGTAAGTGCTAGTAATATCAGAAAGCGTTTCTTGGATAATGAAGATGTTAGTAAGTTTACGCCTTGTAGTAAAGTATTAATTAAACCCGATTATGATTTATATTTTAAAATGCTAAAGTTAAAAATTATGACTACTAAAATTTTAGATAGTTATTTAGATGTTAGTGAAGGTATTGATAATTTATTGAAGAAAGTGATTATAGAAAGTCATTCACTAGAGGAATTAATTTCAAAAATTAAAACTAAACGATATACTTATAATCGCTTAAATAGAATGTTTTTGCATATTGTTTTAGGAATTGAAAAAGATTATAAAGATGAAAATTACTTAAGAGTTTTAGGGTTTAATAAAAATGGTCAAGAATATATAAAGACTAAAAAAATTAAAGAAAATTACAAAAATACAAATTGTTATAATTTAGAATTAAGGGGAAGTTGTCTTTATGATATGCTAACTAATCAAAACACTTATACATTCGAAATGAAAAATCAACCAATAATAAAGAGCTAGTAACAAGCGCTAATAATAATGAATAAGAAATATTTAAGCAAAAAAAAGATTTGTCTAATGTTTGGCAAATCTTTTTTACATCGAAACATTTTTATATTTTTTTTACTAGAGTAATCATAAAATCATTAAATCCTAATTTATGATAAAGATGATGAGCTGTCTTATTAGTGGCATAAGTATTTATGTTGATATCTTTGATTTTTAACTTTTCACATCTAGTAACAAATTCTTGTAGTAAAGCACTGGCTATACCACGGTTACGATACTCTTCTAACACATATAAATAATCAATAGAAGACATATCACTAACATAAGTGCCGTAAATAAAACCAACTAATTTTTCATTTTGGAAATATCCTAGTAACAATTGGTGATTTCTATCCTTTAAATAATTGCTAAAGCTAGGTTTAGTATTGTCATCTACATTAATTCGAGCATTATATGTACTATCAGAAATTCCTAGGAGTAAAAGCAAATTATCACAAGTCTTAGCATCTTTTTCATTATCAATATTCTTAATCATAAAATCACCTACTCTACATTCTTACAAATCAACTTTTTATTATTTAACAACAATATTAACAATTTTTCCTTTAATAGCAATTACTTTGACAATTTCTTTTCCTTCGGTAAATTTCTTGACATTCTCTTCAGATAAAGCTTTTTCTTTTAAAGTATCTTCGGCATCATTAATATTTACTTTAATAGTAGCGCGTAACTTGCCGTTTACTTGAACACCGATTTCTTTTTCTTCATCAACGGTTTTAGCCTCATCATAAACTGGCCACTCCGACTCACAGATTGGTTTAAAGCCAATTTGTTCATTTAGTTCTTCCGTAATATGAGGAGCCATTGGGTTAAGTAATGTCAATAACAAATTATAATCCATAGGAGTAATTTCTTCTTGGGCATCATAAGCATTAGCTAAAATCATTAAGCTTGAAACCACCGTATTATAACCCATAGTTGTCATATCATTAGTAACTTTTTTTATGGTTTTATGTTGGATACTTTCTAGGTTCTTAGAGTATCCTTCTTCTTTATTTACTTTGTCTTTCAAACGAATAATTTTTTCAACAAAACGCTTGCAGCCTCTTAAAGAATCTGTTGACCAAGGGGCATCAGATTGATAATCGCCCATAAACATTTCATAAACTCTTAAGATATCGGCACCATATTCATTAACAATATCATCAGGATTGATAACATTACCTTTAGACTTACTCATCTTTTGATTATCTGGTCCTAAAACCATACCGTGAGAAACACGAGTCCAAATCATTTCTTTATGAGGAACAAGACCGATATTATATAGGAATTGAACCCAGAATCTAGCATAAAGTAGGTGTCTAGCTGTATGTTCCATACCACCGTTATACCAGTCAACATGATTCCAATATTTCATGGCCTCATAATCAGCAAAACATGAATCATTATGGGCATCCATAAATCTTAAGAAATACCAACTTGAGCCCGCCCAGTTAGGCATGGTATCCGTTTCTCTTTTGGCAGGACAACCACATTTTGGACATTGGCAGTTAACCCAATCGGTAATCTTAGCAAGCGGAGACTCACCGTTATCAGTTGGTTCATACTCGGCAACATCAGGAAGTAGCAAAGGTAACTGGTCTTCTGGAACTGGTTGCCAACCACATTTATCACAATAAATCATAGGAATTGGTTCGCCCCAGAATCTTTGACGAGAGAAAATCCAATCACGCATTTTATAGTTATTAACCCTGCGGGCAATACCCTTTTCTTCTAAATACTTAGTAATAGCTTCTTTAGCGTCCATAACAGAAAGATCGTTAAATTTGTCACTGTTAATAAGTTTAGCTTCTTTATTTTCTAGATATTCTTCTTTAGCATAAGCACTTTTAGTTATATCACCGCCCGTGATTACTTCGGTCATAGGAATATTATGAACTTGGGCATACTCAAAATTTCTTTGATCATGAGCGGGAACCGCCATAACAGCTCCGGTACCATAATCGCCTAGAACAAAATCACCTAAGAAGACAGGAACTTGTGCTCCAGTTACGGGATTTATAGCCTTAATGCCTTTAACTAGACAACCAGTCTTATCTTTATTAAGTTCAGTACGATCCATATTAGATTTTTTAGCTGTCTCTTCAATATAGGCCATAACTTCTTCTTTATTTTCTACACGAGGCATTAATTCTTTAATTAGTTTACCATCGGGAGCAATAACAAAGAAAGTTATACCATAAATAGTTTCAATGCAGGTTGTAAAGATTTGAAATTTACCACCGCCGACAATATCAATATCGACTTCAACTCCGGTTGATTTACCTATCCAGTTAATTTGACCTAATTTAACTTTAGGAGCAAAATTAGTATCATCTAAACCTTTAAGTAAGTCTTCGGCATAGCTGCTCATTTTTAACATCCATTGGGATTTTTCTTTTTGAACAACAGGACTACCACATCTTTCGCAAACGCCACCTGCGGCATCTTCATTAGAAAGTACGGTCTTGCAATTTGGACACCAGTTTACTGGCACAGTTGCTTTATAAGCCATACCATGTTTATAAAATTGTAAGAATTGCCATTGTGTCCATTTGTAATACTCAGGATCCGTTGTTGAAAATTCTCTTGACCAGTCAAAACTAAAGCCTAAAGATTGCATTTGTTTTTTAAAATTGGTGATATTGGCCTTAACGGCATCTTTAGGATGAATATGATTTTTGATCGCATATTGTTCGGCAGGGGCGCCAAAAGCATCCCACCCCATTGGAAACAAAACATTAAATCCTTGCATTCTTTTCATTCTTGATAAGGCATCCAAAGCCGTATAACTACGAACATGACCAACATGAAGACCTGCTCCAGATGGATAAGGAAACTCTACTAAAGCATAAAATGGTGTTTTACTACTACCTGTTATTGCCTTAAAAGTTTCATGTTCTTCCCAATATTTTTGCCATTTTTTTTCAATTTTTGTATAATTACTCATTTTCTTTTCCCCATTTCTTATTTAAATGTCGTCCTACTATTTCAAAAATACTATAAATTAATGCAAAGAGGATAATAAATCCAATTGCTAATTGAAAGTACATTTTCAGCGGAATATTACTAATTATTGTACAGGTCAAACTGATAACAAAAGCGTTACAAAAGCTTGTCCATTTTAGTAGCTCTTGATAATCAACTTTTTTCTCATCTAAGTTATAGCGAATAACCATCAGTTTTCCTTCGTTAGTATACTTAAAAGGTCGTTGTTTTTTACCTTTATCAGTACTTTTATCTTTATTTTTTTCTTTAGGAACTTTAATTCGGCCTGCAATATAATAGCAAAAGATGTATACCATCAAGAAAACTATAATAAAGAAAATTAAATTATTAATTACCCAATTCATACTTTTTCCTCTTTCTAACTATTAATTTATTAGTAATAATTTTTAATGATATATAGTTTTTATTAATATAATAAAAACCACGCAAAACACCCAATAAGGGCGAATTTACGCGGTACCACCTTAAAATTATACTCTTAATTGATATAGGAATTACCCATTTAAACTAATTTAAACAAGTTCATATAAATATTATGTTTATTTACACCAACCACAAACTCTCTTAAATAATATTTTTATATTACTACTTTTAAATCTCTTTTCTCGTTTACAAGTCATATTATATACTTAAACATTCTAATTAAGCAAGTCCTTTTTAAGTCTTTTTATATAAATATACTACATATTATAGAATTTATTAGTTTTGCCATCACCACGAAAGCTATTGCAACTAGTGGTTCTTTTTTCATCATCTAATAAATTGTATATAGCTATTAGTTGGTCATCTGACATATAATCACCAATATTACCATTTTTAAAAGCTTGAATTATTTCTTTATAATTTTTATTTTCATAACCTGCATATTGGTTTTTGGCAGAAATTACCGAAATTACATCATGACCGCCAAATCTTCCATCATCAACTCTATTTAAGACTGAGGAAACCACATTGGAAACATTTTCTACACAATTATTCTTAGATTTACCGCCACCCTCGGCGAATGCTAAGGCCACTACTTTTATGTAAGTGTCATAATCAGAAGCATAGGCGGTTTTTGTAAAACTTTTTTTATCTTTAATCGCCTTGGTAGTAGTATTTTCTTCATCTAAATCAAAGTCCATGATTTCTAAATTACTATCAGTTGCAATCTTATTATCTATAGGTAAATTGCTATTTAAATGGTTATTGTTAAGATTTTGTTCCATATTATTGGTATTAATTTTAATTGTTTCTATTTTTTCATCATTCATATTATTTCATTCTTTCCTATTAAAAATTAACATAATACTTATAATTTGGCAATAATTTTTTTAATTATTAATCTTGATTAGCCTTCTTTACTTCATCTTGATAAGGTTTTAAGGCACTATCCCAAGAGGAATAATAATCATCACCACGATGGTCTTTTAATATATCTAATTTACTTAAATAATTTCCCAAGTAAGCACTAACTTTATAGGCACCATAGTAATTTAAATGATCACCCATATCTCTTGTATCTTTACTCCAATCAATCATTGCTTTATTATCAATATTTAAATCTAAATACTTAATTTTATTTTGTCTAGCATAATGTTTAATCCCATTATGACGACGATAATTCCAATTAACAGTACTAGGTGTACTAACTAATATAAAGGAAATATCATTTTCATCACACTTCTTTTTAATTAAATCTAAATAATATTTATTTATTTTATCTATTTTTTCTGTTCCTTCAGTATATTCCATATAATTAGGATTAGTTGCAGGATTTATATTTAAAGAAAAATCATAGCCTTTAAAAGTATCGGTATAATTATAAGCCATTTCCATCTTAAAATCTTGCATAGTCATTTGTTTCCAGCGATTATGATAATGAAATACAGGAATAAACTCTCCCATCCAAAAGCGAAAATTATAACTGATAGGTATTTTTCGATAAATGGCATCGGTTTCTAGAATTAGAACTTTTAGTTTTTGTTTAGTAAGAGTTTTTAGAAAATAGTTATAACTATCATATAAATATTGACCAGAGGTACCACTAACATACATAGTATAACCATAATCTTTATATATTTCTAAGGGACTAATAGCTGCAAAGGATTCACTATCACCAATTACTAAAGCATCAATAGAATTTTCTTTTTCAGCAAGAGGACCACTGGCATTATCAATATGTTTATCAGGACTAAGATTACCATTATTTTTAGGACTAACTATATAAGATGCTATCATAAGTAGCAAGAAAAGAATAAGGAAAAAAACGATGACTTTTAAAATTTTTTTCATGATACCTCCTAAAAGTTAGCATATAAAGGATCTACAGGGATATAACCATCACCATAAGCCCCAAATATAACAATAAATAGTATTAAAGCATAATATAAAGTCCAACGAATATAAATTGGCTTTTTACTAATAGCCTCTCTAATGTTAATACCTTTTTCTTTTAAGATACTAATAATTAAAACTATTAATAGAGTAACAATTATTATTCGAAAATCAAATTTATCTAAACCTAATTTTAAAATATTTTCTGGAAAATCATTTAAATTAAAGGTAGTAAATATCTTTTTAAACATCGAAAGCCCTGCCTGCAAGCCATGAGCACGGAAAAATAATTCACCAAAAATTACTAAAACGGTAGTTTTAAACATTTCTAAAAGACGATAGAAAAAATTATTGCGGTTAATATGAAGAAGTTTCAAAGTCTTAAGAACTAAGGGTGAAAATAAATCTGCTAGCACTATTAAAGTAAAATGATAAAGACCAAAGAAGATATAATTCCAAGCAGCCCCATGCCACAAACCATTTAAAAGCCAAACTACTAAGAGGGCGATAGCACCACTTAAAAGAGGGCCAAAATGATTACCAAAATGTTTACGACCGAAATTAGTTAGTTTTTTTAAATTTTTAGATAAGGATAATGGATAAAAAACATAATCTCTTAAGAAGGCTCCTAAAGTAATATGCCATCTACTCCAAAATTCACTAATATTTTTGGAAAAGAAAGGTTGCTTAAAGTTTTCTGGTAATTTAACTCCAAATATCTCAGCACTACCAATTACAATATCCATTGTTCCTGCAAAATCCATATATAATTGAATCGTATAAAAGCAAGCCCCTGCTAAAATAACGGCTCCGCCAAGACTAGGATAGTTACTAAATATATTTTTTACGATAATATTTAGCCTGTCAGCTACAATCATTTTCTTTAACATGCCAAATAAAATTCGTTGATAACCAAAAGTTAAATTTTGATAGTTAAGAGGTTGCCCGCTATATAATTTTTCAGCGGTATCTTTATAGCGACTAATTGGTCCTTCCATAATACTAGGAAAAAAGGCTAAATAAAGCATTAATCTTCCTAGATTATCATCAGCAGCAATGGTCCCATTTTTAACATCAATAATATAGCTTAAGGCTTGAAGTGTGTAAAAGGAAATACCAATAGGCATAATATAATGGGGAACTTTTAACTGATAATTTAAGTGAATCAGATTTAAAAGATTATTGATATTATTACCAATAAAACTAGAATATTTTAAGACTATTAAAAGCCCTAAGTGAATGAAAAGAGCAAGTATTATGACTTTGTTTTCTTGGCGTTTATATTTTTCTTTTACTTGTTTTTTATCTGCACCCGATGCTAACTCTTCTTTTTTCAAACTTTTTAGGTGTTCAAGCCACAATCCAAAGTGATGAATAGAAAGGCCTGAAAATATTAAGTAGATAATTAATTTTTTACTTAAAAGATAAAAGAAGATAAAACTTGCTCCCAATAAGATTTTGTAACGATGTTTTTTTGAAGTTAGAAAGTAAAGTATAATGACAATGGGTAAAAATAAGGCAACATACCCTAAATCACAGTATTGCATACTAATTTTCCTCTAATTTTTGAATCAAATTCCAAATAGCCTGAGCACTGTTAAAATTACTAGGGATAATTTGGGTAGTTGGTACTTCAACATCAAATTCATCTTCAATATCACCTATTAAGGAAAGAATTGCTAAACTATCTAATAAATGATTATCTATTAGATGTTCTTCGGTTGTGTAATCGACTTCTGGATTTAATTCTTCTAACATTTCTATTAATTTTTCCATTTTATTTCTCCTTTCTAGCCATATTAAGAGGATAAGTTTTGACATTATTCCTTACTACCTCAATATGGTTATCATTTATTAAAACAACATTGGGTAAATCTCTACTTAAGAATAAACTTATACCCTCAGTCATGGCATAGGCTCCTACTCGTTTAAATGCCAAAATATCGCCTATTTTAATATTACTTACTTCTAAATCTTTAACTAATATATCATTTATCGTACATAAACTTCCACAAATATTATATGATTCTTTAGGACCAGTCCTAACGGGATATAGTAAAACATCAGGATGTTTCATGGCCATCATTTGACCATAATAAGTTATATGATTAATGCCGCCATCAACAATAGCAAAATTGCCAGCAGCATTCTTTTTTAAGTCTACAACTTTAGTTAAATAAGTTCCACAAGATGAGGATATGCTACGACCTAATTCTAAGGTAATATGACCTTGATATGTCATATCCTTTAAATAATTTGAAACACTTGTAAGAAATTCTTTTTCTGTAAATTTTTTTTCTTCTTTAAAATAACTTACAGGTAATCCCAAGCCTAATTCTAATTCTTCAGCTAAATAACCAAGATTATTCTTTAATTCAGTTAAGAATTCATCAATATAGTCAATATCTTTCTTTATATGTTTTAATAAAAAATGCTGAGTTCCAGAAAAATAATGTAAACCGATGATATTTAGATATTGATATGAATATCTATTTTCTAAAATCTTTATTACTTCATTTTTACTAAGGCCAAATTGATTATTACTGGTTAATCTTAATAAAACTTTAATCGTAATTTTTAGTTCTTGCCCTATTTTTTCAATCATATCTAATTGGTTAAGGGATTCAATGGTTATTAAAATTTTTGGCTCTTTTAAACTTATAATTTCTTTTAATTCTTCATAGTTTTTATAAACGCCAGATACAACCATTTGGGCTGGTTTAATGCCACTATTTGCGGCTATTTTGTATTCGCCATAAGAACAAAGTTCGAATTTATTAACCATATTTTTTAAAGAAGTGGCTAAGAAAGGATTGGCTTTTAGAGCAAAACACAGATTGATATTATCAGGTAAATTATTTTTTAAATAAGTAACTCTTTTTTTTAATTCATTAGTATCAAATACATAACAAGGGGTTTTAACTTGTTTGGTAATTTCTTTATAAATTGGCAACATATAATCTTTTTAATTCCTTTCTATCAACTTTACCATTTTTAGTTAGGGGCATATTATCTAGTTTATAATACTTAGTAGGAACCATAAATATTGGTAATTCTTTTTTTAAATTAGTATATAATTCTTTTTTGTCGATAGAGCCCACATAGAAACAAACTAATTTTTCTTTATCAGGGATAAATATGGTCGTACTTCTTATGACATTAGCCATGTTAGTTATATTTTTATCAATTTCTTCTAATTCAATGCGGTGTCCCATATATTTAATTTGAAAATCACTACGCCCCGCAAAATAGAGATTGCCATCATGATAATACCCTAAATCACCCGTTTTATACACTATATCTAAATATTTGTTATTGAGTGGGTTTTGGATAAAGGCGGCTTTAGTTTTAACTAAATCATTATAATAACCTAACGCCACGGTTTTACTTTTAACAATAATTTCTCCCTTAATATCGGGAGCGGTTATTTCTAAGTTGTTATTATCTAGTAAAAAAACTTGATGATTTAAGAAGGCTTTACCGATAGGAATAACATCATATTTTTGGTGGTTATCAATTATATAATAAGTACAATTACAGGTTATTTCTGTAGGTCCATAAAGGTTAACAAACTGGGCTTGAGGATAGGCCTCTAACCAATTATTTAAGTGTTTAATAGGCATAATCTCACCACTAAAGAAAATTTTATTAATATTTTTAGGCTTTTTATAATCTAGACCATGAAAACTAGAGAGTAAACATAGTGCTGATACTGCCCAGATTAAAGTGGTAACCTTATAATCATCTAAATAATCTAGTAATAAGGCTGGTTGTGAAAAATATTCTTTAGGAATAATTACGAGCATGGCCCCTGTTTTTAAAGCACTATAAATATCTTTAACGGATACATCAAAGTCAAAAGGGGCTTGATTACCAAGACAATCATTTTCTGTTATTTGGAAAGTAGAAGTAAAGGTATCGATAAAAGAAATAATATTATCATGACTTATTAAGACACCTTTAGGAACGCCTGTAGAACCACTAGTAAAGTTGGCATAAACCGGATCAATACTTAAAGAGGCTTCTCTTCTTATTTTTAGTAAAGAGGAATCAATTTCTGATTTAACTATATCTTCATAACAATAAATAGTTTTATCGGGAAAATAAGTATGGGCTGTTTCTAAATGTTCATAGTCGGTTAAAATAAAATTGCTTTCTAAAACTTGTAAAATGTCATTTAATCTTTTAGCGGGTAAGGAAGTATTTAGTAGAGTATAAAAGCAACCAGCATAAAGACTTCCCATAAATAAGGAAACACACGAAGCACCTTTTTCCATATAAATGGGGATGGGACTTCTAGGAGAAACCTTCGCCGCTAAAAAGGAGCCAATTTTTTTACTATCTTCTTTTAAATCTTGATAAGAGATAAAATGTTTAATATCTCTTATCCCATTGATATTATTAACATCAATATTTTCTAAGTATTCTAATACATTATTCATAAAAATCACAATTACTATTTTAAAAGATAAAGTTTAAAATAGCATAAACTTTATCTTAATTTTTCTTAAGAATCTTTTTTTAATTTAATTAAAAAGATGGTTTTCCATTTTCCTTTGCTGTTTTTAAGTTCAATACTCCCATCATTTAACTCGACTAATCTTTTAACTATAGCCATTCCTAAGCCACAACCTTTACCGCTAGTTCTGGCCTCATTACTAGTAACAAAGGCATTAAATATAGTATCTTTAATATTATTGGCAACGCCAATGCCATTATCTCCAATCCTGAGATAAACATGCGTTTTATCAGAAGTAATTTTAAAGTAAATAGTTACGCCCGATTTATTATATTTCATCGTATTACTAATTAAATTATCATATATTCGTTTAAAAGCATTAAAATCAATATTTACAAAGATTTCATTATCAGGAATATCAACTTCAATATTAAACTTATTTAGTTCTATTTCATTATATTTTTCAGCTAAATAATCTTTAGTCTTGCTATTTATATCTATTCTTTCTTTATTTAATTTATACTCAGGATGTTCCATATTAATATAGGAAAACAAGCTTTCTAACTGACTTACAGCAATAATACTTTTATTATAAATAGCATACATATATTGCTCTTTTTTAATATCAGGAACTAATTCGTCAATAAAGGCCTTAGAATAACCTTGAATTACAGTAAGTGGTGTTTTTAAATCGTGAGAAACATCAGCAATTATTCTTTGCCGTTCTTGATACATTTGCATTTTTTCATCTAAGGCTTTATTTAATCTAGTCATTAATTTATTAAAACTATCTGTTATATCTTTAAATTCTTTTGGTAAGTTATTACTTGTAACATCTAATTTATCGCCATTTTGATATTTACAAATAGCATTACTTAAAGTGTTTAGGCTTTTTTTCATTTTTATTACAAAGAGCCAAGAACTAATTAAGACTAACAATATCATTATAGGAATACCAATTATCCAGACCATTTTACTTTTATTAACGGCGGCATTATAGGTATCCATAGTAAAACTTGGACTTACAAAGATTAAAATTCTGGCTTGATTATCATAAGTAGCATAGTCATATCTTTCAATACTTTTGTTATCTTGATATATTCCTCTTATTAGCTCTAATTGATGAGGAGTAATAGTAGTATAATCTTTAAATAAGTTGCCCCCGATTATTTTATAATCAGAATCAAGTTGGACATAACCTGTAGCAATATTACTAGAAGTATCTTCATCATAAATAGTTTCATATAGTTCATAAATTAAATTACCTTTTTCATCTTTACGCGAAATCATATCATAGTATACATCGTTAGCACTATTATTAATAAAATAAATATCTTCAGGATTAAGATTATCAGTAATATTTTTATCTGATGTATATAAAAGGGTTAGGGTTTCATCATAAATTGCAAAGTTACTACCACTTATTTTTTGAATAGGTATTCGGTTAAAAGCATCATTTTTTAGGGCATCTTCATAATTTAATAAGTCATAGATAGTAGAAAAGCTATTATTTAAAATGTAATTGCTAATATAATTCCCAATAAAACAGAAAGCCGCTACTAAAAGGGCTAAAACCCAGAATTGAATTAAGCAAATAGTTATTAAACTTTTATTTTTCTTCATATGGCACCAATTTATAGCCTAAACCTCTTACCGTTATAATATATTTAGGATTAGTGGGATTATTTTCGAGTTTACTTCTTAAGTTAGAGATATGGACCATCATAGTATTATCATCACTATCACAATAATCGCCATTAATATATTCATATATTTGGGATTTAGTAAATACACGATTTGGTGATTGCATAAACATAACCATCATTTTCATTTCAGTAGAAGTTAGAGGAATGATTTTATCATCTTTTTTTAAGATATATTTATCCATTTCTAAAGATAGATTTCCAACTTGAAGGATATTACTATTACTATCGGTTCCAAGTTTTAAAAAGCGGCGCAAAATGGCCTCAACATATGCCACAACTTCTAAGGGATTAAAAGGTTTTGTAATATAGGCATCGGCACCTATTTTCAGTCCTAAGACTCTGTCTGTATCAGTTGTCTTAGCGGATATTATAATAATTGGGATATTGCTTATCTTCCTAATTTCTTTTATTAAGGTATAGCCGTCCATTTTGGGCATCATTATATCAACTAGGGCTATATCTATTTTTTCTTTTTTTAAGATATCAAGTGCCATTAAGCCATCACTAGCGGCAGATGTGATATAATTACTGCTTTCTAAATATAGTCTTAATAGCTCTACAATGTCGGTATCATCTTCAACAATTAATACTTTATTGTGCATAAAATCATCACCCTTTAATCGTTTTTGTTAACATTTCTAGGATATTACACTTTAAATTTAAAGTCAATTACCTATTTTCATTAATTATTAGAGTTGGATAGAACAGGGATTAAAATAATCATTATTAATAATTTCTATTGTTAATTAGTATGACAAATAACTTTTTTATTAATTTTGAG
>CAKOMC010000040.1 GCA_934096535.1 uncultured Bacilli bacterium
GCACAAATTAAGTTGCAAAAACACCAATAATAATGTATGATAAATATAGACTATAATAGTAAAGGGGCCGCAAAAAATATGAAAATGGAAGACAATGTTTTACAAATAAGTGTTGATGATATTATACCTAATCGTTTTCAACCACGATTAGCATTTGATGAACAAGGATTAAAGGAATTAGCTTCTTCAATTAAAGAACACGGTATCATTCAACCTCTTGTTTTAAGAAAATTAGGAAGTAAATACGAGATAATTGCTGGTGAGAGACGCTACAAAGCCTCAATTATGGCTGGTCTTACTACTGTTCCGGCTGTAATTTCTAATATTGATGATAACTCCTCAGCCGAAATAGCCCTAGTTGAAAATATTCAAAGAAGAAATTTAACTCCAATTGAAGAAGCAAGAAGTTACAAAAATCTCTTAGATAAAGGCTATACTCAAGAACAATTAGCGCAGAAAATGGGTATTTCTCAAAGTTCGGTTGCTAATAAATTGCGTCTTTTAAACTTAGACGAAAGTGTTCAGCAAGCTTTACTTGAAGGTAAAATAAGTGAGCGTCATGCCAGAAGTTTATTGATTTTAAATGATGCTGAAAAAGAAAAAGAATGGTTAAATAGAATTATCACTGAACGCCTTACTGTTCGTCAACTTGACCAAGAGCTAAAAAAACTAAAAGAAGAAGAAAACAAGACTGATATTCCTTTAGTTGATTTAAGTTTTAATGCTGAAGCCATTAAAAATAATTCTTTTGATATTAATAAAAACTCTAATAAATTACAACCTACGGACGATATTTTAAAGGATTATAGTGAAGAAAATGCTACTGATGATACGAGCAGTGATAATGGTGGTACCACTTTGGAAAAGTCAAATGTTGAAATAATTGATTCTCTACAAGAACCAGCCACTAATAACAGTGATATTTTAACTAATCCTTATGAAACCCCAAATAAAACAACCTTCTTTGAAACTCTAGAACCTCTAGCTCCCGAAGAACAAGCTAAACAAAATGTTGGTAACAAAGGATATTTCTCTTTTAATTTTTTACAACCAGAAGAGCCAGCTCCTGTAAAGAAAGATTTAGAAGTTTTAGAGTCAAAAAATAGTTTAAATGATAATCAAGCCGAGGATATCGCTCCAAAGACAGCACCTGAGGCAAATTACTCTAATCTTAATTTATTAAATGATAGTTTTGATAATACTCCCATTAATGGCCTAAATCCCAATAACAAATTCTTTACGCCAATTAATAATAATCAAAGCTTGAATACTTCGAATTTAACTAGTGGTTCAACAAAATCAGATGATGAAGAATTATTCGATCCAATGAGTCTTTTAGGTGATCTATCTAGTGATAGCACGCCAAATAATAAACAAGATTTAGATAACGCTAAAAAAGATATCGAAGATGTTATCAATAATTTAAAATTACAAGGTTTTAAAGTGAATTATTCTTTTGAAAATAAAGAAAAAGGTTGCAAGATTACGATTGATATTAACTAAAGTTATAAAGATTCTAAGCGAAAGAAAATTAAAGTGCTAATAAATACTTGGCTGTTATAAAATAATAAAAAAAACAATTTATACCAATTAATAAATATAAGTGTAGTTTATCTATGCTTTTTTTAGTTCATTTTAAGAAACGCCAAAACAAAAACTTCACCTTTTAGTGAAGTTAATATATCCGAAATTTTTAATTTTCTAATTTTTCTTTATTCTCCCCTGTTTCGTTACTAACAACGATTTCACTTCCCTTAACATAATAGTAAACAAATGATTTATTAACATCAGTAACATCTTTACCCGTAACCGCATCTCTTGGAATACCCACAACATTATCTGGCTTTTCGTACCAATTATTTTCTTTATCTTTAAGAAAGTCTTCGACCGTATCAACCCAAATATTTTTACTAATTATGCTATTAGCAACTTTCATATCTCTATTATCATCATAGCCGTTCCATACAAGCATTAATACATCAGGATTATAACCAATCATCCAGCAGTCAGTATTAGTCGTTCCTGTTTTCATAGCATATTTTCTGCTAATTTTGGAAGCTAAACTTATTATAGTTGGATTATTATAATCACGGAAAGCACTGTCATAAGTAGCAGTCAATAAATTATTTAAAATATAAGTATAACTAGAATTTAAAACTTGGGTGCTATTATCTTTTTTCTCATATAGAACATTTCCGTTTATGTCTGTAACTTTACGAATAAAAGTTAAATCTTTTTTATAACCACCACTAGCAAGTGTCGTATAGGCATTGGCAAAATCTAGCATCGACAATTCAACTGTCCCTAAAGGAAGCGAGGCAATACTTGGCAAATCCTCTTTAATTCCCATTCTATGTGAAATATTTACTAATGCCTCAGTTCCTAAAAATAAGTGGGTTTTCACAGCATAAATATTATCACTATAACTTAACGCCGCCGCCATTGTAATTTCTTTATTAGCATATTTCTGATTAAAGTTTTGTGGTGAATAAGTATCATTTTGTGAAAAAACAAAAGTAGTTTCTTGACTTAAAAAAGTCGAAGAAGAAGTCATTCCATTTTCTAAAGCGGCATAATAAAGTAAAGGTTTCATGGTACTTCCTACTTGTCTTTTCATAGTTGAGGCTCGGTTATACTGACTTTTTGTATAATCCTTGCCTCCAGTTAAAGCCATAATATTACCTGTCTTGGGATCAATAACGACACTAGCAACTTGCATTTCTTCATCCGTAATATTTTTATTAATGCTATTTTCTAATGCCATCTGCACTTTTTTGTCAAAAGAGGTATAAATTTTTAAACCACCCGTGTCTATCAAGGAAGTTGGGATACTGCTAATACTTTCTAATTCTTTCATGACTAAATCTTGATAATACATAATAGTATTAGAATTATTTTCAGTTCTTTTCCCGTATATATCTAACTTTTCTTGAAAAAGATTATTTTTAGTATTTTCATCAATTTTTTTATTATTAACCATCGCTGCTGCCACTACCTTAGCTCTTTTAATTGCATTATCATAATTACTTAAAGGATTATAATAACTTGGTCCTTTGGGAATACCAGACAAAATAATACTTTCTTCCAAAGTTAAGTCCTTCGCATGTTTGTTAAAATAAAAACTGGCTGCATCTTCAATACCATAATTACCTTGCCCAAAATTTATCGTATTAATATAGCCTTCTAAAATATCATCTTTCGAATAGTGGACCTCTAATTTCAAAGTCAACCAAGCCTCTTCTAACTTCCGCTCCCAAGTTTTATCAAAATCTAAAAATAAATTTTTAACATACTGTTGCGAAATAGTTGAAGCTCCTCCGATAATTGTTCTTTTTTTGACATTTAAAAAGAGTGTTTTTAATATCCTTAAATAGTCAAAACCATTGTGTTTATAAAAATTTTTATCTTCTGTACTGATAATAGCGTCAATAAAATAAGGCGATACATCACTTAAATCTACCCATTTCGAATTACCACTACCCTGAAAAACTAACGAATTATTATTATCATAAATATAATATTGACCAGTACTTTTAATATCTAGTACCGGTGAAAAATAGGCACAAACATATAAACTAATAATGCCAAAAATACCTATGATACTGAAGATAATTCCTAGTTTTATTGTCTTTTTGATAAACTTCATATCCTCACCCTTTTTATTATGTAAAAAAATATTTAATTTATGTAGTTATTTTAAAAGACCTATGTTATAATGTTTTAGAAAAAAACGGAGGTAATGTATTTTGAATAATTCCCTAAGTTTAAAATTATATAAAAATAATGATTTATATCTGGAAAAAAAGTCATTAGATTATACTAAAAATGATAATAAATATGAATTTTCACTCGAAGAAGTTTTAAACACTATTGATATTTCCGAAGAGTCTTTAGTTTTAACTAGAGATAACGAAGAATCAAGGTTAGAACTTACAGTAAGTAAAAGTGGTAATCATAAATGCAGGTATCTTTTAAAAGAATTAGATGCTTATGTGGATATAATTGTCGACAGTGCTGAATTTAATATACAAGATAGTAAATTAGAGCTATATTATCAATTAGAAAGTGATGACCAGTTTACTAAGTTAGAAATTAATTTCTAATAAAGTTACTTACCATTAGATTATGAAAGATAATAAAAACAGGAAATTTAATAAAAATTAAAAATAGCAACAATTAAAAATTTTCTAAAAGATTAATGGTATAAAAATGATATAAAGAAGAAAGGTGTTAGAATTATGAGTTTTATTGAAGAGGAACAAGCTTATTGGTTAAATTTAATAAAAAAATGCGGTTTTGAAGTAGAAAGTGTAACATTAAGTCCTTCTGCCAGAAAAGAACTTGGCGATTATCAATATAATGGTGCGATGAATTTAGCCGGTAAACTCCATAAAAATCCAAGAGAAATAGCGGGTGTTATCGTTGAAGCTTTGCAAAAAGATGATAGATACGACAATGTAAATATTGCTGGACCCGGATTTATCAATTTTACCTTTAAAAATCAGGCTTTAGTTGATTATTTTAACCGTTTGAATAGTAATATTAATTGGAATTATTACAACAATAATAAAAAAACAATTTTCTTTGATTATGGTGGGGCCAATGTTGCCAAAGCCCTACATGTTGGGCACTTGCGTTCTGCTAATATTGGGGAAGCCCTAAAAAGATTAGCCATTGCTTTAGGTAATAAAACTTACAGCGACGCCCATTTAGGAGACTTTGGTCGCCCAATTGGCCTTGTCATGACGGAAATAAAAAATAGATATCCAGATTTACCGTATTTTGATGATAATTATACTGGGGAATATCCAGAAACCTTACAAATTACTAATAACGATTTAATAGAAATTTACCCACTTGCTAGTACGAAAGCTAAAGAAGATGAAACTTATTTAGAAACAGCTCGTCAAATGACTGTTGATTTTCAAGAAGGCAAAAAAGGATTAATGGCTTTATGGAATGCTATTATGAAAATTTCTAAAGAAGATATTAAGAAAACTTATGATCGCCTTAATACAACCTTTGATATTTGGGAAGGTGAATCAGATGGAAGCAAATATATTCCCGAAATGACTGATTATCTTAATTCTTTAGGTTTAGTGGAAGAATCCAATGGAGCTAAGGTAATTTATGTTAATGAAGAAAATGACGACCATGAGGTTCCACCTGTAATTTTAGAAAAAAGTAATGGTTCTGCCTCTTATCAAACAACGGATATGGCTTGTATTTGGGAGCGTATGAAAAAGTGGAATCCCGATGAAATATGGTATCTAGCAGACGCTCGTCAGTCATTACATTTTGAACAAGTTTTTAGAGCAGTTCGCAAGGCTAAAATTGTTAGTGAAAATACCAAATTAGAATATATTCCTTTTGGAACCATGAATGGCAGTGATGGCAAACCGTTTAAAACCCGTGATGGTGGTGTTATGCGTTTGGAAGACTTACTTAATATGGTAACTACCGAATGTGAACATAAAATTATGCCAAGCATTACCGGCGAAGAAAGAAAAAAAATTGCGGAGACTGTTGGCATTGCTACAGTAAAATATGCTGACCTTATTCCTTTCCGTGGTAAAGATTACAATTTTGACCCCGTAAAATTTAGCGATTTACAAGGAAAAACAGGTCCATATCTCCTTTATTCCACAATTAGAATGAAGTCATTGCTTGCTAAAGCCAAAGAAAGTAATGTTTCTTACCAAGATTACAAGCAAATTACTACTGATATTGAAAGAGAAATTATCCTTACAACCACAACTCTAAGAAGCGTAATTGAAAAAGCCTTTACCAATAAGTCTCTAAGCGATATTGCTGATTATCTGTATAAAGTAACAAATCTTTATAATAATTTCTATTCAGGTAATAAAGTATTAATGGAAGAAAATAGTGCAACTAGAGAATCATGGTTAACATTGACAAAAATAATTTATGAGAATAATATTAAACTATTGAATATACTAGGTATTGAAATACCAGAAAAAATGTAGGAGGAATATATATGAAAATTACCGATTTATCAAAAGAAGAATTAGAATCAAAAAGTTATGATGATATAGCCTATATGATATTAGAATCATCAGGAGAAAAAGTAAAAATTACTGATCTTTTCAAACAAATATGTGATTTATTAGGACTATCAAATGAAGAATACGAAGCCAAAATTGCTGACTTTTTCCAAATTTTATCAACTGATCATCGTTTTATAATGCTGGAAAAAGGTTTTTGGGATTTAAGAAGCCGTCATCAAGCAAAAATAATTATTGAAGATGATGAAGAAGATATCGATGGCAGCCTTGAAGATGAAGAAGAGGAAATCGAAGAAGAAGACGATAACATTTATTATGATGAAGACGAGCCAACTGATGATGAGGACGATGATTTACAAGGTTTAGTTGTAGTAAATGATGATTCTGACGAAGAAAATAGTAACTTAGATTAGTTTAATAGAAAATTCTTATCAATCTAAATTGTAAAAATGGCAATTGAAAATAATTGCTTTTTTTAAAGATTATTTATATAATTAACGAGAAAGGAAGACTTTTTATGATAGAAAGATTACAAAATATTACAGCAAAATATCAAGAGTTGGTAGAAGAATTAACTCATGAAGATGTTTTACAAGATTATAATAAACTTAGAAAGTTGTCTAAAGAAAAAGCCGACTTAGAAGAGATAGTTTTAAAATATAATGACTATCAAAAATGCGATGAAACTATAAGCGAAGCTAAAGAAATGTTAAATGATCCAGATTTAAAAGATCTAGCTGAAGAAGAAATTGCTAGTGCTACTGCTAATAAAGAAAAATTAGAAAAAGAATTACAATTATTATTAATACCTAAAGATCCTAATGATGATAAGAATATTATCATGGAGATAAGAGGAGCCGCCGGTGGTGATGAAGCTAACATATTTGCTGGCGACCTTTATCGTATGTATACTAGATATGCCGAAAAAAATAATTGGAAAATTGAAGTCCTTCATGAAATCGAAGGTTCAGCTGGAGGTTATTCTCAAATCGAATTTATGATAAGAGGCGAAAATGTATACTCCAAATTAAAGTTTGAAAGTGGTTCACATCGTGTTCAAAGAGTTCCTGTAACTGAGGCAGGCGGTCGTGTTCATACTTCTACTGCCACTGTTCTTGTTATGCCTGAAGTAAATATTAACGATGTTGAAATTAAAGAAACTGACTTAAAAATCGATGTTTACCATTCTAGTGGTGCCGGTGGACAATCAGTAAACACTTCTAACTCTGCAGTTCGTATTACCCATATTCCCACTAATACAATTGTAACTTGCCAAGTTGAGCGTTCTCAGTTAAAGAACAAAGAAAAGGCTATGAAAATGTTAGCAGCTAAATTACATGACGCTGCCTTAGCCGAAAAAGAACAACAAGTCGGAGAATCTCGTAAGAAAATCGGTACTGGTGATCGTAGTGAAAAAATTAGAACTTATAACTATCCCCAAAATCGTGTTACCGACCATCGCATCAATTTCTCTATTATGGAACTTGACCGCGTTATGGAAGGCAATTTAGATCCGATTATTGAAGCTTTAATTACTGAAGATCAAAGATTAAAATTAGCAGGAGAATAATGACAAAAAAAGAAAGATATATTTCTAATACTGATTATGAATTATTAAAAAAATTATATCCCAACAATATGGATGAAATTATAAAAAAAATTAATGATGACTACCCTATCCAGTATCTAATTGGTGATGTTGATTTTTATGGTTACCAAATAAAAGTTGATGAAAGAGCCTTAATTCCTCGTTTTGAAACAGAAGGCTTAGTCGATAACCTAATAAAATTGCTTAAAAATGAAACTAATTACCATCCTCTAAAGATTTTAGAAATTGGTACTGGTAGCAGTTGCATTGCTATAACCTTATCTAAAGAATTAAATACTACAGTTGATGCCCTAGATATTTCTAAAGACGCTATTGATTTAGCTAGTAGTAATGCTGTTTTAAATAATGCCAGTGTTAATTTTGCTTTAGGTGATATCAAAAACTGTAGTATCAACAAAAAATATAATATCTTAGTAAGCAATCCCCCATATGTTAAATATGATGAACCTGTCGATCCAGCTACTAAATATGAACCTCAAAATGCCTTGTTTGCCCACAATAATGGCCTAGAATTTTATGAAATAATCTTAAAAAGAAGCAAAGAGTTTTTAGAAACTAGAAACATAATTGCCTTTGAAATAGGTTGTACTGAAGGCGAGGATATTACTAATATTGCCAAATTATATTATCCCAAAGCTTTTATTCAAGTAAAAAAAGACTTAGCGGGAAAAGATAGATATATTTTTATAATAAATGAATAAAAAATATTTAACTCACTCAATATTAAATTGGGTGATTTTTTATAAAAAAGATTATAGTAGTTTTAACCATTATTGCTTTATTTTATTTAAATACTAACAAAGAAGAAATAATAATTCCTAATAATTCTGTTCGTTTTCGCATTATTGCTAATTCTAATAACTTGCAAGATCAGTTAACCAAAACTAGAATTAAAGAAGATATAATGAAACAAATTTTACCAGAGATAACGAAAACTACCGATATTGCTAATTATATTAAAAATAATATACCTACCTTTAGGACAATTTTAAATAATTATCAGGTCCAATACGATATTTCTTACGGCGATAATTTCTTCCCTTCTAAGACTTATAAAGGAATAAAATATCCCGCTGGTTATTATAATTCCTTAGTTATAACTTTAGGTCAAGGTCTTGGTGAAAACTTTTGGTGCGTAATGTATCCTCCTTTATGTTTAATTGATGAAAATAAAAACTCTACTGATATTGAGTATAAATCTTATGTTAAAGATGTTTTGCTAAAATACAATTAAAATAAAATTAGTTTATAAAAGTATACTTAATTAAGTAACTTAGCAAGTTATATCCATTATAGAAAATAATAAAACATTTCTAAATAAAACATTTCTGAATAAAACATTTCTGAATAAAATATTTCAAAGTCAGCATTTCTAAATAAGGTATTATCACATAAGAATTTAGAAAAAACATTAATAAAATTATGAATAATAAAAAATATCTATAATATAGTTTTATAGATGTTTTTTTGTTTGACTTAATGTAGTAAATTAGATATAGTTATTAATAGTTAGATGGGGTGTAATATATGACCAAATTAATAATCGAAGGACCCAATAAATTAAGTGGAACTATTGAGATAAGTGGCGCTAAGAACAGTGTTGTTGCTTTAATACCAGCGGCTATTCTTTGTGATGATGAAGTAACAATCGATAATGTTCCTGATATAACTGACACTAGAGCTTTATTGGAAATCTTAAATCTTTTAAATGCTCAATATAAATATGAGAATAATCTCTTAAGTATCGATACTAGTGCTGTTGAAAACAAAGTTATTGAGGAAGCTTTAGCCAAAAAATTAAGAGCTTCTTACTACTTCATGGGTTCTCTTTTATCCAAATACCATCATGTAGAAATGTATTTTCCGGGCGGTTGTAAAATTGGTAAACGCCCTATAGATTATCATATTAAGGGTTTTGAAGCTCTAGGAGCTACTGTAAATATTGATGGTGATAAGTATATCATTGACGCTCCAGAATTAAACGGAGCCGATATTACTTTTGATTTTCCATCAGTTGGCGCTACAATAAATATCATGCTTGCAGCTGTTAAAGCTAACGGACAAACTAGAATTTTTAATGCAGCTAAAGAACCAGAAATTGTTAATATTGCCGACTTTTTAAAAAGCATGGGAGCCAAAATAAAGGGCGCAGGAACTGATACTATCACAATTACTGGTGTTAAAAAATTAAGTAAAGGCCACATTTATACTATACCAGATCGTATCGAAGCAGGAACCTACATTATCGCAGGAGCCCTAGCTGGCGACCATTTAGTTATTGATAAAATTGAACCTAAACACCTAGAAAGTTTATTAACAACTTTAAAAAATATGAATGTCGATTATATTCTAGAAGAAAATTCAATTATAATTTCTAAGCAAACAAATCTTAAACCAGTAAATATTGTCTCGCAAGTATACCCAAATTTTGTAACCGACCTAGGTCAAACGATGCAAACCCTTCTTACCCAAGCTAATGGTATTTCTACATTTACGGAAACTATTTATGAAACAAGAATGGGTCATATTGAATATTTAAATAAAATGGGAGCCAATATTGCTAATACTAGCAATAAAGCCTTTATAACAGGCCCTACTCCATTAAAAGGTTGCGAAGTAACAGCAAGTGACTTAAGAGCGGGTGCTTCTTTAGTCCTAGCGGGACTTATTGCCGAAGGCAAAACAACAATTGATCAAGCTGACCATATTTTGCGAGGTTATGAAAATATAAATACAAAACTATCTAAGGTTGGTGCTAAAATAAAAATAGAAGAATAAATTATACTAAGTAAGTGAGGGCTTATGAAAGTAAAATTATTCTTTTTGTCTTTAGGGGCAGTAGTTTTAACTTATCTTATTTTTACTGCTAATAACCATCAAGAAATGAAGATGACAATTATTTATGATGATACAACAACTATTCAAGAAAATTTTAGTGTCTTTCTACAAAAAGACTTAGAAAAACTATTGCCAACAACTGTTAACTATTATCATAAAGAAAATTTAGAAATAGAAAATGTCGTTGATAAGATTAAAAGCAATTATAATGAAATTCAAGAAAAACTAAGTTCTTCTAATGTAATCATCGTTTATCTTGGTGATTTTGAGCTACTTTATGAAAAAGAAAATATAATTAATATCTATTCTCATTTAGAAGACTTAATTATACTTTTAAGAAAATATAATTCCAAACAAATAATCTATATCAGCCCTATCAACTTGACTTCTAACTATCTTTTAAAAGATTTAGCCAGTAAACATAAAATTAATTTTATCAATACTCCCAGTATTTTGCAAAAATTTACGACTCAAAATTACACTCTAAATATTGAAGATCATAAGACCCTTGCAAGTAATCTTTTTAATAATATTGTTTCCACTTGGAAAATTGAATATTAATAATTTTTAAAAATCATATATACTTATTCATATCTTCCTATAATTTAATATTTAACTTAGTACTTAACTTAGTATTTAATATATAGTTTAAAATTTTACGCTTATGTAAAGTTTTTTTCTTTTAAGCCCCTTATTTATTTTTAATCTTTTTTTCAACTTATTAATCTTTTATAGTATAATTACCTTAAGGTGAAAAAATTATGAAAAAAGTAATGTTTATTGCTAGTACTGGCGGCCACTTAAGTGAATTAATGCAACTTGCCCCCTTATTTTCCAAGTATGATTATACTATTGTAACGGAAAAAACCAAAAGTAACCTTAATCTTGCTAAAAAATATTCTAACCGCGTTCACTATATAATTAGTGGTACTTACACAAACTTTAAAGCTAAATTAGTTTATCCTTTCAAATTGCTTTTAAACTGCTTTATTTCTCTTTATTTAATTCTTAAAATAAGACCAGATGTGGTTGTAACTACAGGGTCCCATAATGTTGGACCAATGTGCTGTCTAGCTAAATTATTTCATAAAAAAGTCATTTTTATTGAAACAATTGCCAACAGCACCACCCCTACTCGTGCGGGCCGCTTAATATATAAATTTGCTGATTACTTTATCGTTCAATGGGAAAGTATGTTAGAAGTTTATCCTAATGCCATCTATGGTGGCTGGATTTACTAGAAAGGTTTTTTATGATTTTAGTAACTTTAGGAACTCAAGATAAAACATTTGTTCGTCTTTTAGAGAAAATTAACCAGTTAATAGATCAAGGCTTAATCAAAGATAAAGTTATAGTTCAGGCTGGTTTTACCAAATATAATTCTGATAATATGGAAATTTTTGATCTTATACCCCAAGATGAATTTAATTCTTTAATGGCTCAAGCTGACCTTATTATTACCCATGGTGGTGTTGGTAATATCATTTCGGCCTTAGAAAAAAACAAAAAAGTTATTGCCGTCCCTCGCCTTTCCAAATATGGCGAACATATTAACGACCATCAAACTCAAATAATTGCTAAGTTTAATGACTTAGGTTATATAATTGGTCTTCAAGATGTTGATGAATTAGATAAGGCTATAAAAGAAGTAAAAAAGTTTAAACCCCAAAAATTTGTTCACGATAATAGCAAAATGCTAAATTTAGTTAGCGAATTAATCGACAAATAAACTAGTAAGTAAATAATAATTTTTAAAGAATAACATATAATTTAAAGAAGATTATAATAAGATAAAAGATAATTTCAAAAAAATATGTCAATATACCCTATTTATTTACACTTTAAGAAAACCAAAATTTGACAAACTCCAAATCTTATGATATAATCTCGGCTATGTGTGGTGCATTATTCTAGTCATAACACTATATGAAGATGGGGCTAAAAATCCATCAATTACATTACCGACACTTTTTATACTTGCTTTATCGGCCCAAGTTAGGGTGAGTATAAGATTTAAAATTCAAGGAAAGTTATAATGGCATATAACCTAAATCCTTTTATTGCGTCATTTCGAAGTTGCGTATGTCGTGCGTGAGTATTAGGAATACCTAAAGTTGAAATAATGCTTGCAAAAGCGAATAAGTATAGTTACTTATGTCAGGGAAAACCTCTAGACTGTCTATATTAAGAGTATTGAAGTGCGGACTAAGTGGCAATCGAGTAATTAATGAATTAAATATTAATTAAATATCCTAAAGACGAAAGTGCCAATGAGTAATCAAATGGAAGATATTTAGAGAAACTCAACTCGACCTCAAGCCGTAAAATTAACTTTTGATATACCATACAAAAATTAGAATATTACTTTATATAGGAGGAATTATGAATAATAAAGCCTGGATATATAAAGTTTTTTTATTAACTTTTATTCTATCGTGCTTATTTAGTATTATCTCTAATATTATATCGAACTCATTAAGTAGTATTTTCTTATTTATAATATTAATATTGATAATTGGAATAGGCATAATCTTCGATATGATAGGAGTTGCCGTTTTAACAAGTAAAGAAAAGACTTTCTTGTCAATTGCTTCTCAAAAGATAAAAGGTGGTAAAGAAACTATTGGCTTACTTAAAAATTCTAGTAAAATTTCTAGTATTTGTAATGATGTGATTGGTGATATTTGTGGTATTATAAGTGGTTCAATCGGTGCTGTATTAGCAATATCCATAAGTAATTCAACTAATATTAATTTAAGCATTATATCCGTTTTACTTACAGCTTTTATATCTAGTTTTACGGTTGGTGGCAAAGCTATTTGTAAAAGTATAGCTACGAAAAATAGTGATAAAATATCGTTTTTAGTTGGTAAAGTCTTGGCTAATCTTAAAATAAAAATCAAATAACACTTTGCTATTTAAAATGTAAAATGATTTAATAACTATTAAGTTTATGGAAAATAATAAATACTCATTTGATTTATATATCTAAAAATTATTGAAAAATCACGAAAAATAAACTTATTAATAATTGCAAAACTAAAATCTTATGATATAATACATAGGACAAACAAATTTCTATGTTATGAATATAACATGGCGGAAGGAGAGTATTATGAAAAAGGGAATTCATCCAGAAATGCACGAAGTAGAAGTACATTGTGCTTGCGGAAATACATTTACAGTAAAATCTACTAAAGATAGTATCCAATGTGATGTTTGTAGTGCTTGCCACCCATTCTATACAGGTTCACAAGCTCGTGCAAAGAAGACTGGTTCAGTAGAAAAATTCAACCGTAAATACGG
>CAKOMC010000041.1 GCA_934096535.1 uncultured Bacilli bacterium
AAATTAAATATTTGATTTAGAATAGTCTTCAGTTCTTTTTTATTGACATAAGTCATCAATAATATTTTTTGAATCTTTAACGATATAGTAATCTTCTATGTAAGTATTATTAGTATTACTGTTAATTTTATGACATTTTACAATATCAATATGATTATTTAAATAGTATATTTTAGTACCACCATCATTTAAGCCATCTACTTTTTTAATGTTATTAAGCATATTATCGAGATTAAATAAATTATCTTTTAAAGCGATGCTTAAATCGTAACTTTTACCAAATTTAGTGACATACTTAGTATCTTTAAATTCAGAATAAACTTTTCTATTATCATTAAAAGTATAAATTACTTGATATTTGGGACTATCATTTAAAACTTTTCCAGCAATTTTGTCTTTTTTTATTAAAAATAAAATTCCTCCTAAAACTACTAAGATAATTAAGATAGAGCCAGTGACAATAAAAATATTCTTTTTCTTTTGCATATAAACCTTTTTAAACCTTTCTAAGTTCATTATATCATGACTGGGGGGGTAGACAAGTATTAAAAAATAACAATAAATGAGAACTTGTATTAGTCTAGAAATCTGATACTAACAACTTATCATTTTTATTGAAAAAGATTTTTTAGTTTGCTATACTTAAAATTAGAAAGAATAGGGATGTCAATTGAGTACTTTAGGAAATCATTTTTTACCAAATATGAATAATAGGATGACTAATCCAAAAGCGGTATTTAAAGGAAAAAATTATCGTATTAGTATAATTAGTGATATGATACTTCGTCTTGAGTATGATGAAAAAGGTGTATTTAATGATTATTTAACAGAAAATATTCAAAATCGAAATTTTCCATTACCACATTTAGATGTTCAGGAAGACCATGCTACTTTGATAGTAAATACTAAGTATTTTCGTTTACAGTACTTAAAAGAAAAGCCTTTTAAAGGTAGTCTTTTTGCACCTGATTCTACCCTAAGAGTTAATGTTTTGAATTCCCAAGCTTACTGGTATTATGGAAGTGATGAGGCTAAAAATATTGCTTGCCTAAAACCTAATTTAGATTTAAAAAAAGAGTTTATTTTTGCAAGTGAAGCTTTAGACGCTCAAGAAAATAAAGATGATAATACCAAAGAAACAGATGAAAAAAAGAAACAAAAAGCCGCTAAAAAAGCTAAAGATAGTTATAAAAAAGCGAAAAATAATATTTTTGAAAGACAAAAAAGTTTATATTCACTAGATGGTTTTAGTACGATAGATGATTCTAATAGCATGATTATTGATGATAAGGGTTATATGGTACCAAGAACCCATAAGTCAATTGATATGTATGTTTTTGTTTATAATAAAGATTTCCGATTATTTTTGGGAGAGTATGTTAAACTTGCTGGAAGATGTCCATTAATACCAAGGTATGCTCTTGGAATTTGGTGGTATAAAGATGATATTTATACTTTTGATAATGTGCGAAAGTTAGTTTATGATTTTAATAGTCATCATATACCTTTAAATGTTTTAGTTATGGGGAGTAACTGGCATATTAAAGATCCTAATGATTTAAAAAAATTTAAAAGTGGATTTACTTTTAATCGGGATAAACTGGGAACTTTAAGTAACTTTACGACTTTTTTACATGAAAGAGGTATTCGTCTTGGTCTTAGTTTGGATCCAACGGAGGGAATTCATCCTCATGAGTTTAAATATCGGGATTATGCTAGTGAATTAGGGGTTAATGATAGTCAAGATTTACCATTTAATGTTTTAGATAAGAATGTTGTTGCGGCTTATTTAGATAAACTTATTACGCCATTATATAATGAAAATGTTGATTTCTTCTTTTTAGATGTGCGTACTAAAGATAAAAGAGTGATGGATGCCTTAAACTATTATCATTATAATGATTATAAAAAATTTACTAATTATCGAGGAATGATTTTAGCGCGTCCGGCTTTGCTTGGAGCATTAAGATATCCAATTCTTTATACGGGCGAAACTGAGGTAAGTTGGGATACTTTAAGAAAATTATCGGAGTTTATTAGTAGTTCTTATAATTCTGGTCTTACATGGTGGAGTAATGATATTGGAGGATTTAAAGGGGGGATTGAAGATAGTGAGTTGTATCTAAGATATGTGGAATTTGGTACCTTTAGTCCGATATTTAGATTTGCATCTTCTTATGGTCATTATTATAAAAGAGAGCCATGGAGGTGGAATAATCAAGTTTTAAGAGTAGTTAAAGATTATTTAAACTTAAGAATTCAATTATCTAGTTATTTATATGCTGAAGGATATAAGTATTATAAGCTTGGTATTCCGATTTTTATGCCTTTATATCATGTGGTTCCTGCGATGATTGATGAACCCGATTATAAGAACGAGTACTTTTTTGGTAGTGAACTTTTAGTATCTCCAATTACAACAAAAAAAGATATAGCTATGCAACGCAGTGTAGAAAAAATTTATTTACCGAATGGTACTTGGTATGATTTTAAGACGGGTAAACGATTTAATGGTAATACTAGATATGTTATGTTTTTTAATGATGAGGATTATCCAGTATTTGCTAAAAAAGGCTCTATTGTACCTATGTATGTTCCCGATAAAAATATTAATAATATTGGTATGGCTAAAAATTTAGAAGTACATATTTTCCCAGGGGAAAGTAATATTTATAATTTATATGAAGATGATGGAGTAAGTTCATTATATGAACAAGGTTATTATATTGTAACGAGATTTGATTATAATTATTTACAAAATAACTATACTTTGATTATTCGTCCCTATGAAGGAAAAAGTGGTATTATTCCGGATACCAGAAATTATAAAATTAGATTTAGAAATACGAGAACAGCTACTGATGTTAGAGTTTTACAAGAAGCTGATAAAAAAGATTTTACGGCTTATAGTGAAGATAGCGACTTTGTCATTGAAATTAATGATGTTTCAACTGTTAAACAGTTAACTATTATTTGCCGTGGTAAAGATATCGAAATTGATGCTACGAGAATTTTAAATGAAGATATTGATGGTATTATTTCGGATATACCAGTAGAAACTGTTTTAAAAAATGAGATTGCTAAGATTATGTTTAGCGAAAAAGACTATAGCGATAAGCGTATCATGGTTAAAAAATTAAGAGCTAAGGGGCTTAGTGATTTATATATTAGAATGCTTTTAAGATTATTAGAATATACTAGTAATAAGAATGGTAAGACTAAAAGTACGGTGAATAATAATGGAGTCGGGAATTCTTTTAATAATCTAAAGACAAGTTAGAAAAGAAGAAAACTTGCAGATACAAATTATTGTGTTATAATAAGAAAGAAAAAAAGAGGAAAAATATGAAAATATATCAGGTTTTATTGTTAATAGGGGTTATTCTTGCTAGTATTGCGACTTCATTTTATTTAGTTAAAATGGTTAGTTTGTTATTAAGAAGTAAAGATAGTAAGAAAATAACTGATAAAGATTTAGATAATAATCTAAAATATATGGTTATTTCAATAGTTTTACTTACTATTTGCTCCCTAGTATACTGTATTACTAGTATTATGGGTAATTAGGTGGCGTAATTTAAATGTCGATAAAAAAGAGATTAGAGTATGAGGATATTGTTAGTGATATTTTAGATAATGTTGAGTTTAAAAAATTACATCTAGAGCCTCATCATGGAATAAGTAGATATGATCATGTCTTAAGAGTATCCAAAGTATCTTACTTTCTTGCTAAAAATTTAAAGTTAGGTCATTTAGAAGAGATAACGAGAGCAGCTTTATTGCATGATTTTTATTTTGATAAAGATTTAACTGAGTATGATGCCTATGAAAAGTTAAGTATTCATCCTAAGGCAGCTTTAAAAGAGGCTTCTAAGTATTATGCTTTAACTGATTTAGAAAAAGATGTTATAGTTAAACATATGTATCCACATACGAAGAGTAAACCTAAATATGCAGGTTCTTACTTAGTTTCTATTAGTGATAAGTTAGTGGCAACCTATGAGATGGTAAGATTTAAAGTTTCATTAAGATTAGGTATTTATTTAATTTTTATTTATAATGTTGTTAGTATAAGGATGCAACAATAAAAAAATCCTTATCTGTCCTTGTAGCTCAGCTGGATAGAGCAATCGCCTCCTAAGCGATAGGTCGTGTGTTCAAATCACATCAGGGACGCCATTTGATAATTAAAGCCCGTAAATACAGGCTTTTTTCTATGCAATTAAGTTTTTAAACACACTTTATTTAAAAATATAGAAGAAACACTTTTTTACGGGATTAATAAATATAAAAGTTGTTTCTTTTTTTTGCTTTGTTAATAAATATAGAATTTTTAAGTATTACTTGTTTGTAAATTAATACTATGATAAACTTTAGGTAAGATAGGAAGTGTGATAATGAGAAAAAGTAAGGGATTCTCGGTTCCAGAACTATTAGCAGTTATAATTATAATGGGAATATTAATGTTAATTGCTAGTGCTAGTTATATAGGAATAAGTAAGAGAATAAAATTAAGTGCTTATAATAATAAGATTAATTTAATTAAGACGAAATCGATTGAATATGCAACCGATTATAATGTTAACAATGAGACAATAAGTGTAGCTAAATTAGTTTTAGAGGGGTATCTAGAAGCTAAAAATGATACTGATGCAAATGAAAAGATAAGTAATCCTTTAGGGGGCTATCTTGATTGTTATGAAATTAATTTAATTCGTGATTTAGATGAGTATAATGTCGATGTTAATGCAGGGACTTCTTGTGATTTGGCTAATTTAGATATTGTATCATCTAGAATTAAAATTAAAGCTTATGAGTTTCAACAAATTGATGGACAGGTTAAGCTAAATTATAATAGTATTGGGGAAAATAAAAATATTCGTTGGACTAACAAAGATGTATATTTATTTTTAGAACCTAATACTTTACCAAGTACAACTGATGTTAAAATTGTTTGGGGGACTAATAGCGAGGCTAAAAGTGGTCAGTTAACAAATAATGTTACTAGTAATGAATCATTTGCTAATATTTATAAAGTAAGAACTTCTTTGATTTATAATAATAATATTAGAGTACAAATACAAGCTGATGGTAAACAATATAGTCAAGTTGTAAGTGTTAAGATTGATAAAGAAGCTCCAAGTTTAGCAGTTGATGTTAATGCTAGTTATGAAGCATCAAAAAAGAAAATAAATTTTAACGGTAGTGATGGCAATGGTTCGGGCTTTGGGGAGTATGCTTATGCTTTGATGGAAGATAAAAAGGCAACACCAGTATTTAACATTAAAAATGAGAATAATAAAGGATATAAAGATGTAGATAGTAATACCGTTTTTTATGCGTATGCTAAGGATAAAGCTGGTAATATAAGTAAGGCGGTGGAGGTTTCAGTTACGGGTATTGATATGAATAATCCCGTATGCAAGGAACCAGTAAATAATCCGGGGTGGTCGCAAAGTTATACATATACTTACGGTTGTAGAAGTGATATAGGAACTGGTTGTGGGACTCCTAATATAACAGAAACAGAAACTCAGGAAAAGGAGTATAAAGAAGTTAATTGGACGATTAAAGATAATATTGGTAATACTACGGCTTGTTCAACTAATCTTAAGGTTAATGTTGATACAACACCGCCAACTTGTGAAATAAAGGTAGTATCAGGAGGAGCTGGTACTAGTCCAAATTGTAAAACTGAGATGACAAAAAAAGAAGTTTGTACAGGATTTTTGTGGTTTAAAAATTGTAATACAATTGATGTTCCAACGACAACTTGTTATGAAGAACCAACTGGTTGGTATAATACTAATGTTCAATTAAAAATGTTTACTAGTGATAATTTAAGTGGGGTTAGTGAATATGGTATAAGTACAAGTGCAACTCCTACTTATAACAATTTAGATGAAGCAACAGTTATGGATGATACGAATAGTAATGGTATAACTTATTATGGTTATGTAATAGATAAGGCGGGTAATACTAATACTTGTCAAATTAATATCAAAAAGGATTCCGTAGCGCCATCTTGTAGTTGGTCGGGAGAAAATACTACTTGGACAACTAATAATCAAACTATAAGAGCAACATGTTATGACTATGAAAGTGGTTGTGCAACTCCTGGAACTTCTTGGACTTACAGTTCAGGAACTGTTAGTACTACTGAGTTGAGTTATGAAGTTAAAGATAAGGCAGGTAATAGTACAACTTGCAGTAAGAATGCTAGTGTTTATTTAGATAAAGAAGCACCAGATTTGAATGTTGTGAATGCAGGTTCATTTCTAGATTGGAATGTAACAGAAGTAACTTGTGACGGTTATAATTGTGACATTTTATACAAGAAGAATTTATTTTCCCAAATAATGGGTGATGGACTCCCACCGCTATTTTTATCTAAGGCTCGACCTTTTACAATTAATGTAGGGTGGTCATTTAAAGATGATGGTTCTGGTATTAAAAAATATGAAGTTGTGGTAAATCCCGGTGGGTTAGGCGCTATTAAATCTTGTTATCCGGGAGCAAATTGTGATTTCTTATATTTGTATTTAAAAAATTTAACTATTCAAGCGGAAGATAATGTTGGCAATAAATCAAAAATTCTGTCTGCTAATGTTAAGTGCCAAAGGTATGCTGGAGTTATCCCTACTTATACAGGATTATGTTATTAAGAAAGGAATTCTTTGATGAAAAAACAGAAAAGTAATATCTGGGCTAAAATTGTATTAATAATTTTTGGAATTGTTATGGTTTGTTTTGGCCCTCTTTGGCTTTATGATAATTTAAGCGATAAGACCAAAATATTTAAAGAAGCAATTACATTAGTACAAAATGAATTAGATACAATCAAAACAGAATTTGGGGGTTATGAATATGATAAAACCAAACCGTTTATGGTAAATGGTACTTTGACAGCTATGAATACTAAAGAAGTTGTTAATTTAAGTGGTATATATAAAGATAATGATAATTATGAAGGTGGTATTAAGATTAAGGATAATAATATAATTTATAGCTTACAAAGTAATGAATTATATTTAAAGAAAGATAATGATGCACATAAATTAAATTTATCTGTTGAAGAATTAATTAATTTAAAAAATATGGTTAGTAATTATATATTTATAACTAATTATAATGATATTTTGATTAATATGAACACAATAATTAATGGTCTTAATAATAAAGACATTACTAAAAAAAGAATTAAGACTGATATTAATAATAAAAACACTTTAGTAACGGTTTATAGCTATAAATTAAATATAGATATTCTTAATAAATTAGGTTTAATTGGGGCTGATTTGGAAAATAAAGAGTATGAATTAAAGGTTTATACCAAATTTAAGAAGATTTTAAGAATAGAGATTAATGATGTAATTAAGGTTAATATAAATAATAATAATTTAATTATAGATTATCATATGGAAAATGGTTTTATTAATATTAATAAAGATCATAATAATTTTGCTTTTACTATGTATTCTAATGATATAAAGATATATGAATGCATTATTAATAAAGATTTTAATTTTAATATTAAGATATATAAAGATGGTATGGTTATTAAAGAATGGAATTTTATTTTAATTAAGAAGGATACTGATAATGGTGTTAATTATATAATTAATATTAATGATAGTTATAAATTAGATATTTTATTAAGTTATAATGTTAATGACTTTATAGATGTGAGTAATTCGGTTACGTTGAATACTGAGGATACTATAAAGATAAATACTGATATTTATAATAATCTAATGAGTAATAATGTCATAAAAGAATTTATTAAAGAGTTTATGAGTGTTAATTAGGTATTGACAAAGTTATTAATTATTTACTAAAATAAAGAAGAAATCGCGGATGTAGAAGAGTAGATAAAATGGTAGTTTATAGAGAGCAGTAATGGGTGGAAGGCTGTAACTGATTTTTATTGAATGGGCTATGGAGAGACTTGCCGATTGAAGTAGGCTTGTACGGAGTACTTAACCGTTAAAATAAGTGTTGTATGTTAGTACAATTTAGTGGCAGTAAGTAAGTCTTATTCTAATTTGTTAGAGTAGGACTTTTTTATATAGGAGGTATTTATGAGAAAAGTTATATTAACAGGAGAAAGACCAACCGGACCATTACATATAGGACATTATGTTGGTTCATTAAAAAATAGGGTTAAAATTCAAAATGAAGGGGATTATGATGAAATGTATTTGTTTGCTGCTGATGCGCAGGCTTTAACGGATAATTTTGATAATCCTAAAAAGGTAAGGGATAATGTATTTGAAGTTGCCCTAGATAATTTAGCATGTGGGATAGATCCTAATAAAGTGTGTTATTTTATTCAATCAGAAGTACCGGAACTTACGGAACTGACATTTTATTTTATGAACTTAGTAACGGTATCAAGATTGTATCGTAACCCAACAGTTAAAGAAGAAATTAAATTAAGAGGATTTGAAGATAGTATTCCGGCAGGTTTCTTTACTTATCCAGTTAGTCAAACGGCGGATATTACGGCTTTTATGGGAACTTTAATTCCCGTAGGAGAAGACCAGTTACCAATGATTGAACAAGCAAGGGAAATAGTAAGAAAGTTTAATTCTATTTATGGGGAAACTTTAGTCGAACCAGAGGCTTTAATTCCCGAAAATGTCAATGAAAGAAGACTTGTAGGGACTGATGGTAATGCGAAGATGAGTAAATCAATTGGCAATTGTATTTATTTAAAAGATAGTCCGGAAGAAATTAAGAAAAAAGTTATGGGGATGTATACGGATCCTAATCACATAAGAGTAAGTGATCCGGGTAAAGTTGAAGGTAATGTGGTATTTACTTATTTAGATGTATTCTGTAAGGAAGATTCTTTTAAAAAGTATTTACCAGAATATAATAATTTAGATGAATTAAAAGAGCATTATCGTCGTGGGGGCTTAGGCGATATGAAAATAAAAAATTTCTTAAATGAGGTTTTACAAGAAGAATTAAAACCAATTAGAGAAAGAAGAGAAAAACTAGCCCAAAATCCGGAATATGTATATCAAGTATTAAAGGAAGGTACTAAAAAGGCAAGAGAAAAGGCTGCTACGACTTTGAAAGCAGTAAAAAAGGCTATGATGCTTGATTATTTTGAGTGAAAATAATAAAAAAGCGTACAAAATGTACGAAAATGGCAGTTAAATCAGTACGAAATGTACGAAAATTGGACTTATAATCAAAAATGACTGATTTATTAAAAAATAATTGTTATCCGAATTTAATAAAGGTATAATAATTTTAAGAAAGGTAGGGTTAAGTTTTAAACTTAATAATTTGATTTATGAGAGAATTAAAAGTAAATGGCATTTATCGTCATTTTAAAGGAGATTATTATTTAGTATTGGGAGTTGCTATTCATAGTGAAACTAAAGAAAAATTAGTAATATATCGTGGATTATATGGTGATAATTTAGTTTATGCTAGACCTTATGAGATGTTTTTAAGTGAAGTTGATCATGAAAAGTATCCTAATGTTAAACAAAAATATCGTATGGAAGAAGTAAATGTTGAAAGTGTTGCTAAAAATTTTCAAAAATAAAAAGGACTTATTTAGTCCAAGGAAGAAGAGATAATACTCTTCTTTTAAAATTATAATTTTTAAGCTCTTTACTAGCATTAGGACTACTAAAGTTAATATTTTTACTTAAAATGATAATTTCATCATTAGAATAATTATTAAATATATTAGGACATAGTAAGCCCGTATTATTTATAATATCCGGATTATGTTTATAAACATATATTACTCTAGTCAGATCAAGTTTGTTATTTAATGCTTTAGTAAAAAAGTATTCGGGAGAAGTAGACATACTAAGTAATTCTTCATCACTAAATAATTCAAACATTAAATCATAATTATGACAAAACATTGAAAAGTTAGTGGTAGTAATTAAATTATTTAATCTTTTTATAGTATTTTTATTAGGAGTAGTCTCTAAAGGAGCAATAATATTAGTTAACTGATAAATAGAGGCTTTAAAATAAGTAGTATCATAAAAAGTATCTAAGGATTTTTTCGTAAATAAGCTATTTATTAAATTATAGTGATTACTTTCTAATTGCTTTAAAGTATTATCTAAGAAAGTTACTAAATGAATAAATCTTTTAATATAGTTTTCTTTATCTATTAAAGATAAGTCTTTAATAGATAAAAAGAAACTATGAAAATAAGGCTTATATCTCGTTATAAAAGGAAGATAAGAGTCTTTAGTAAAAAATTTGGTAAAACTATTATCTAAAAGATAAAGCCTTAAATTACTAGGATATATCCCTAAAGAAAAGTTATTATCATTTAAAAGCTTTAAGATAGATAAATTATCAAAATATAGAGCCGTATATAATATTAGATAGTAGCACTTATTAGAATTATTATTTAGATTATGGTTTTCTTTAGAAAACTCTTTTTTTAATAAGGGAATAAATTTAGAATCAGTTAGAATAACTTTAGAAGGTTCTAACTTAATTTTTCTCTTTATTTCTTGTTTAATATATATTAAATATTCTTGCATAATAACCTCGTTTGTAATAATTATATTTTTTCATCTAAAAAAAGATGTAAAATCATTGTAAAACTTTCTAAAGAAAAAAGAAAGTAAAACTTATTAATTAATGGTAAATAAAGATTCTTTTCTTTTTTAGAAATTGTGATATACTAATTTAACTTGAAAAGAGGAATTAACATGGAAGAAAAATTAGGGATTATTTTTAATCAAGTGTTTAATAAATATCGTTTTTTATTTCTAGAAAGAAATAAGTTTGAGGCTTTAACAAGAAGTATTAAAAAGAAATATTTAAAAGAAGTTAGTTTAGATGTTTGTGATTTTGATTATTATTTAATGGAGTTAGAGGATATAGCAAGAAAATATCTAGTTAAAAAGATGAATGAAAATCCTTTAGAAGTATTAAATAATTATATTAATATAGAATTAAAAGATATAAAAGATAATTTGAGTGCTTTAGAAAGTATTACTTATTTATTTAGTAAATGTAATATTAATGATACTATGATAGAAAGATTTATTAAAAATAATAAAACTTTTAAAAAAATAGTAGGTAATGTAACCGTAGATAATATTCGATATATAAAAAATGGTAATTTAGATAAAGCCATTGATAATAAGATGGTAAGAGAAATTATTTTTATATATTGTGATGTTGAAAAAGTAGATGTTGAGAGCTTAGAATTTAAAAATAGTAATCCTTATTTTGGATATGGTTTACCACCTTTTAAAAGTAAAGAAGAAGAGATTGAGACTATAAAAAGAGCTAAAAACGGGGATAAACTGGCTAAAGAAGAAATAATAATGCGAAATATAAAGTTAGTTGTTTTTCTTGCAAAGAAATATAGCAATGATTCTATTTTATTAGAAGATTTAATTCAAGAAGGAATTATGGGCGTATTAAGAGCCATAGGATTGTATGATTTTCAATATGATATTAAGTTTGGGGCTTATGCTTATAGTTGGATTAAACATATGATTTCAAGGTATGTTATTACTAAAGAAAGAGAGTTTACTGCACTAGTTAATAAAGGAAGGTTATATATTGATTATCAAACTAAGTATCAAGAATTTTATGATGAATTTGGGAGGAAACCTAGTTTAAAAGAAATGGCTAAGATTTTAGAGGTTTCGGAAGAAAGATTATATAGATTTTTGATGGCTAATAGTCAAAAGTTAAGTTTAGATGAACCAGTAATATTAGAAACCGAAGTAGATAGAAAAGAATTTTTAGTAGATGATAGTAGGGATTTTGTTTTAGAATATGAAGATAAAGAATATCTTGCTAATATAGATAACTTATTAGAGAGTATGGGTTTAACCAAAAGAGAAAAAGAAGTTATTAAGTTAAGAAATGGGTTAGATGGTTTAGGAATTACTAAAACTCAAGTCGAAATTGCGGCGCTGTTAGGACTTACTCATCAAAGAGTTGACCAATTAGAAAAAGCCGGATTAGAAAAAATAAGAAGTTATATGAATAATAAAGAAAATGATAATAAGAAGAGATTAAAACTAGATAAAAAAAATTAATAGATTAATTATAGATTTTTTGTTATACTTAAAGAGATTAAGGTGATTATTGTGATTTATTTAGATTATAGTGCCACGACACCAGTAAATCCTGATGTTTTGGACAGTTTACTTAAAGTTAGTAGAGATTATATAGGTAATCCTAATTCGATGCATAGTTTAGGGGTTAAATCAAGGGCGCTTTTAAAAAGTGCTACTAGACAAATTGCTGATTGTTTAAATATAAAGATGGAAGAAATTATTTATACTAGTGGGGCAACGGAGGCTAATAATACGGCTTTATTGGGAGTAGCCTTAAGATATAAAAATAGGGGTAATCATATAATATTATCGAAATTGGAACATCCTTCAGAATATGTACTGGCTAATTATTTAGAGAACTTAGGCTTTAGAATTAGTTATGTTAATAATGATAGTGATGGGTTAATAGATTTAGATGATTTAAAGAGTTTAATAACGGATAAAACCATATTAGTGAGTATTGTGGGAGTTAATAGTGAAGTAGGGGTAAGACAACCATTAAAGACTATAAGACAAATAATTAAGAAAGAAAACCCTAATACTATATTTCATAGTGATTTAACGCAAGGGTTAGGAAAAGTTGCTATTAATTTAAATGATGTCGATTTAGCCAGTTTTTCTGGTCATAAAATATATGGTCCGAAGGGAATAGGCTTACTTTATAAAAGTGAGAAAGTCGATATAGTACCGTTAATTCACGGTAGTAGTAAAGATTTTCCTCTTAGAGCAGGAACACCTCCTCTTCCTTTAATTGTTGCCTTATCAAAGGCTATTAGATTATGTTTAATGGATTTAGATAAAAAAGAATTATATGTTAAAAAGTTAAATGAAAAGATAGTAGATGATTTAAGTCATTATCCTAATTTGAAGTTTAATAATACTAAGTATTCAATATATCATGTAATTAATATAAGTTTAATGGATATTAAACCAGAAAGTTTTGTTCATGCCATGGAAGATCATGAAGTATATATAAGTACTAATACGGCTTGTTCATCAGGAGAGTTATCTACTTCAGTTATGGCTATATATGGAGATAAAAAAAGGGCTATGACTACTATTAGAATAAGTTTATCATGTAATACTACGATGGATGAAGTTAATAAGTTTTTAACTTTCTTCCATGGGGAATATCAAAGATTTATAAGATTAAAAAGTAAATAAAAATAATCTCTAGAATATTATTAAGTTCTAGAGTATTTTTGTATATTTTTATATTTTTTGATTATAATAATTTATTTATAAAATTTCATAGAGTTAAATACTCTATGAAA
>CAKOMC010000042.1 GCA_934096535.1 uncultured Bacilli bacterium
TATTCTGGTCAAATTTATGGTCAAATGGTTCTTGAGGCCAGCATTCACCTAGGTTTTTCATAGAGCTTTAAACTCTAGGAAAAGTGTAAAGCATGTAAATGGTATTCAAGTGACCATAATAAGTATTATTTATTTTTAAATGGAAATAATAGTAGTAGGTGGAATTATGTTACATAATAAAAGAAAAATAATATTAATTATAGTAATAATATGTCTTATAGGTTTAGTAGGACTAGGTATGTCTTATGCTTATTGGAAATTTACTTATATACAAACAGATAAGAATATGGCCGTTAGTAAATGTTTAAAATTAGATATGACCAATGAGTCTAATGCAATTAATTTAAATAATATGTATCCAATAAGTGATGAAGAGGGTAGAAAATTAACACCTTATTCTTTTAAAATAACTAATACTTGTTCTATGTCAGCAGAATATAAAGTTAATTTAGAAATGTTAGAAGGTACCACTTTAAATAGTAAATATTTAGCATCTTTAGTTAATAATGGCGATATTAAGTTATTAAGTAGTTATGATTCTACTAAAACCACTATAAGTGGTTCTGTAGAATCAAGAACACTAGATACTAATATTTTAACACCAGGAACCTCTAAAGAATATAATATATCTTTCTGGATGGATAAAAGTGTTACTTTAGCAGATGATGCCCAAAATAAAAGTTTTTCTGCTAAGGTAGTTATAGATGCCTCTATGTATACGGGTATTGTTGATAAAATCGTGGCTCAGTTAGATACAACAGGCAAATGTCCAACTGTAAATGATGATGGAACCGTAAATGTAACAAGTGCTGAATCAGAGAACTCTTTGTTATGTAGTGCGCCAGATAATTATGGAACTAGTTATTATTATAGAGGTAATGTTACTAACAATTATGTTAAGTTTGCTAACTTTTATTGGCGCATTGTAAGAATAAACGGTGATGGTTCAATAAGAATGATATATGACGGCACAAGTGCACATGCCAACGGTGAAACCAGCGATGATAGAATAATTGGTCAGAGTGCTTTTAATAAAAAATCAGGTGATAATGCTTATGTTGGATATATGTATGGACTGCCAGAAGCATCAACTTATGCAGAAACACATGCCAACATAAATGATTCAACAATCAAAGAATATATTGATAATTGGTATCAAAACAATATTAAATATACCGACTATGAAAAATATATAATCATTTCTAATTTTTATATAGATAGGGCTATTTTAGAAACAGATAAATATAATGGCATTTCAAATAATATGACTCATTATAAATTGTATTATGCTCCATGGACTTCGCCACTAGTTTTGCCAACGTTAATACAATCAAATAAAGATGATTTATTACCATCTACTTTAATTGCTTTATTAGATTTTGATGAGGCGATCTTAGCAGGAATATATAATGTCAGTAATGAAAGCAATTTTCTATATAATGGTTTTTCTTATTGGTTATTATCCCCCAGTGATTATAACGGTACTCATGCTGGTGTTAGGAGGATTGATAATACTGGAAGAGCTAATCGTGATAGAGTAATAAATGGTCATTATGTCAAACCAGTTATTAATTTAAAATCTAATTCTTTAAAATCAGGCGATGGTACCATAAATAATCCATATGTGGTAGAGTAGAAAGGATATCATTAATGAAAAGAAATAATGTTACAATTTCATGTTTAATTCTATTATTATTTATAGCATCCTTTTGTATAATCCTTTCTAACTCATTTTCTAATAATAAAAATATAACAGAAGATGAAGAATTAATAGGTACCTATATAGACGGAGAGTATTCAGAAGATATTCCTAATAAAGATACTGGTTATGTTGTAGAAAAAATAGTATGTGATAATAATGCGGTAGGTAAGTGGGACTATGATAATTGGGGTATTACTTTAACTAATTTATCAAAAAAGAATAAATGTAATATTCATTTTAGAAAAGGAGTAAAACTTGCTAATACTATTAATTTGGTAGATACTACTGGTAAATGTCCAACAGTCAATGATGATGGAACAGTTAATGTAACAAGTGCCGAATCGGAAAACTCTTTATTATGTATGGCACCTGATGCTTATGGTACTAGTTATTATTTTAGAGGTAATGTTCAAAATAACTATGTTAAGTTTGCTAACTTTTATTGGCGCATAATTCGTGTTAATGGTGATGGCTCGGTGAGAATGCTATATGATGGCACAAGTGCTCATGAAAATGGGGAGGCAAGTGAGGATAGGCAAATAGGTAAGAGCCAATTTAATGATGAATACTATGATAATGCCTATGTTGGCTATATGTACGGAAAGCCTGGTTCATCAACATATGGAGAAACTCATGCAAATATAAATGATTCGACAATAAAAAAGTATGTTGATAATTGGTATGAAAAAAACATTGAGAATACTATAAGTAAACAATATATTGCCGATAAAGTTTTTTGTAATGATAGAACCATTAGTAATATAACATTAGATGATTACACAAATCTTGGGTACCAGGGCGAAAACACGACATATAGATGGTATTTTGATCCAACTCCTGCAAATTTGACATGTCTTGCCAAAAATGATTCCTTTTCTGTAGAAGACAATAAAAACGGTAACTCTAATTTGAAATACGCTATTGGTTTATTAAGTGATGACGAATTATATTTGGCAGGTGGATATGTTAAATGGGCTGTTAATTCAAAAAATAATTTTTATTTATATACTGGAACTTCTTATTGGCTTATGTCTGCAGCCGGTTATGGCAGTAGTAGTGCATGGGAAACTAGAGTAGATATTGATGGAAATAAAAATGGCTTTGATTTGCGAGTTAATGCAACATATGGTGTCAAGCCAGTTATTAATTTGAAATCTAACTCTTTAAAACTAGGGGATGGCACCATAAACAACCCATACACTGTAGAATAAATTACTGGGGCCAAATAAAAAATGTTCTCTTATCAAATGGCCCCATTACTAAGATAGAAAGTCATATAATGTATGGCTTTTTATAATACTTCTTGACAGTTGAATAAATATTCAACTATAATAAAGAAGTAATTAGTTGAAAAAGTATTCAACTGTGAATGGGGTAAGATAATGGAAAATATAAATGTCTGTGATTGTAATATAATACATAAAGAAGCTGTTAATAAGGCTTTACAAAATAAACCGAAAAAAGAAGAGTTAGAAAGACTTTCCAAGGTATTTAAACTCTTAGGAGACCTAACTAGGACCCAGATATTATGGGTTTTAGATAAAAATGAAATGTGTGTTTGTGATATAGCCAATGTCCTTAATATGACTAAATCATCTATTTCCCATCAATTAGCTATTTTAAGAAGTGCCGGAATAGTTAATTTTAGAAGAGATGGTAGAGAAATATACTATAGGTTAGATTATGAACATATAACTAAGTTATATGAAATAGGTATTTTACATATCGAACATAAATTAAAGGGGGAAGACTAATGAAAAAATATAAATATAATATAAATAATTTAGATTGTGCTAACTGTGCGAGAGAAATAGAAGAAATGTTAAATAATAATACTAACTTTAATAATGTCGTAGTTAACTTTAGTACTTGTAAGATTTCTTATGAATCAGATAAAGATTATACTTTAGAAGAATTAAATACGTTAATTAAGACTGTTGAACCTGATGCTTATCTAACTTTAAATGAAGAAATAAATGATGATATAAATGTAAAAGAGTATCATTTAAGTATCTTAATTATAGCCTTAGTAATAGGCTTACTGGGATATTTTTTACCATTACCTAAGATAGTAAAGATTATATTATATCTTATTTCTTATAGTCTCCTTTTATATAAAACTAGTATTAATGCCATTAAACTATTAAAAAAGGGAAGTGGTATTAATGAAAATGCTTTAATTACCATATCTTGTATTGGGGCTCTTTTAATAGGAGAAGTTCTAGAAGGAATGATGGTTATAACATTATATACTATAGGTAAAATATTAGAAGAAAAAGCTATTAATAATTCCCGAAAATCTATTAAAGATTTACTAGATATTAAAGAACCTTTTGCTTATCTTTTAGAAGATAATAAGACTATTAAAATTCCCGTTGAAGAAGTTAAAATTAATGATGCTTTAGTAGTTAAAAAGGGGGAGAAAATTCCGGTAGATGGGGTAATCATAAAAGGAAGTAGTAGTCTAGATACTTCGGCTTTAACAGGCGAAAGTGAGTTAGTAAGTGTTAAGGTATCAGATAAAGTCTTATCAGGAAGTATTAATACGGGGAATATCTTAGAAATAAAGGCTACTAATTTATATTCAAATTCAACAGTGGCTAAGATTTTAGATTTACTAGAAGGGGCTACAGATAAAAAGACCAAGACGGAAACTAGTGTTGCTAAATTTAGTAAAATCTATACTCCTATTATTATTGGCTTAGCTATAATAATAACTATTCTTTTACCCTTAATCTTTAAAGTACCTTTTAAAACCAGTTTATATAGAGCCTTAACTTTCTTAGTTATATCTTGTCCTTGTGCCATTGCAATTTCGGTTCCTTTATCATATTTTACGGGTATTGGCGTGGCTAGTAAAAAAGGTATCTTAGTAAAGGGAAGTAATTATTTAGATAATTTAAGTAATACTAATAATATAATATTTGATAAAACTGGTACTTTAACTAATGGTGATTTTGAAGTTTTAAAGATTGAGGTTTTAAATGAAGAATATAGTAAAGAAGAAATAATAGATATTTTAACTAAGGGTGAGTCTTTATCTAATCATCCCATTGCTAAGTCTATTTTAAAATTAAAGAAGGGTAAAATTGATAATAGTGATATTAAGAATTTTAAAGAGATAGAAGGTAATGGTCTTAGTTTTACTTTAGATAAAAAAAGAATCTTAATAGGTAATAGTAAATTATGTAATTGTGGGGTTGATACGGATTTACACTTAAATATCGATGGTAAACATGTTGCTTCAATTATAATTAATGATGGGATTAAAGAAAATGCTAAAGATACTATTAAAGAGTTAAAAAATAATAATATTAAAACTTATATGTTTACGGGAGATAAAAAGACGGTGGCTCTAAATATTGGCAAGAAACTAGGTATTGATGAAATTAAATACGAAATGTTACCCCAGGATAAGTTTAAGGCTTTTGAAACTATAGCCAATAATAATGGTGTAACAATCTTTGTAGGCGATGGAATAAATGATGCTCCCGTCTTAAAAAGAGCCGATATTGGTATTTCAATGGGTGGGGTTGGTAGTGATATTGCCATTGAGGCTAGTGATATAGTTCTTATGAGTGATGAGTTAAAAAGAATTCCTTTAGCCATTAATATATCTAAGTATACCAAAAAAATTATTAAAGAAAATTTAGTTTTTGCGATGAGTGTTAAAATAATAATCTTGCTTTTAAGTGTTTGGGGCTTTGCTAATATGTGGTTGGCTGTCTTTGCTGATACAGGAGTTACTTTACTTACAATTTTAAATACTTTAAGAATTATGCATAAATTTAAGGGAGAAAATTAATATGAGTTTAAAAAAATTAGATTTAGAAGAATTTTATCAAGAGGAAAATGCTTATTATCAGCAAATGGGTACTAACGCTCCTTTTGGTCTTGGCGGTGTAGTTTTAATTACTCCCAAGCAAACTATTGGTGTTTATAATGAAGAGGCTCTAGATATAAATGGCGTAATGGTTCCCGGTTTAGGAGGTCATGGTAAAACGGTAGATTTAGTCTTAGCCCAGATGTTTGATTTAAAATTAGAAGGTAATGACTTTAAGAAAAATAAAATATTAAAGACTGCAATTACCGGTAAGCAGTTAAATTATATTTATATCGTTTTAACTAATTCTTTAGCGGGTAAACTAGCAATGGTTGAAATACCAGCGAAGATAGATGAGAAGGAATTTAATGAGTTAGTTAAACTAAATAAAATCTTTTCTTTATTAGGAGTAGAAACAAAGGCTTTAATATCTAGTTTTGATCCTACTAAAAAAGATGGCGGAGCTTATGATGTTAATAATAAAGAAATATCCGATGTCTCTTTAGAAGGAGCCTTAAATTATTTAAGGACTAATAAGATGGTTTTACCTGATATTAATCTTTATAATGTTTATAAGAGAGAAAATCTATATAAATATCAAGAAGAAGAGGTTATAAGAACCAGGTAATTTAAGAATGTAGCAAATATATTTTAAGTATGTTAAACTTAAGACGGAGGAATTATGATAGAGATACTTTTTTGGATACTTTTTGGTTTAGCATTTATAATAATTATTGGTGGTTTTATAACCGTGCTAAATCCTAATATACAAGGGAAAATATTAAGTAAACAAGTTAAATCTTTAAGAAATATGATGAATGAATCGAAAGATACTTTAAAGAGTTTAGCCGATGATATGACGGATATTAATGCTGATAGTATTGAGGCCACTGCAAAAGCAGTTAAAAAAGGTTTAACGAGTGATGATGCTATATGTTCGCGTTGTGGTAAAAAGATAGATAAAGATTCTAAGTATTGTAAATATTGTGGCGACAAAATCTAAAAAAAGAAGCTAATAGTTTAGATACTGTTAAAGACAAGGTAGTATTAGAATTAAAATCTGGTACTTTAAAGAAAACAAAAGCCACTTTTATTCTAAAAAATAATAGTAATGTTAATATTACTTATGGTAATGAATATAAAATCGAAAAGAAAATTGATGATAATTGGCAAGAATTAGAAGGAAAACTAGCCTTTAATTTACCAGCCTATAATCTTAAATATATGGATAGTGTAGAATTAAAATTAGATTGGAAGAATGGGTATGGTTCTTTAGATAAAGGAAAGTACCGATTAGTTAAAAATGTTTCTATTGAGAAGGCTGATGGTTCAAGTGAAGAGTTTAATGTTTATGGTGAGTTTAATATAGATTAATATTAAAAATATTAGGAGATATATGAAAATAATTAATAAAAATAACAATTACTTAGTAATAGCAATATTATAATTACTATATTTTTTTCTTGTATTTATTAGGATATTATGCTAACTTTTAAGTGTAAATAACAAGAAAGTAGGTAAAAGTATGTGTACAGCAATAACTTATAAAACTAAAGATTTTTATTTTGGAAGAACCTTGGATTATGAATTTTCTTATGGCGAAGAAGTAACCATAACTCCTAAGAATTATCCCTTTAAATTTAGAAATGGTAATATTTTAAGTAGGCATTATGCCCTTATAGGAATGGCCCATATTGCCAATGATTATCCCTTGTATTATGAGGCAGTAAACGAGCAGGGATTAGGTATGGCGGGTCTTAACTTTTTCGGTAATGCTGTATATAACGAAGAAAAAAAGGATAAAGATAATATTTGTCAATTTGAACTTATCCCTTGGATTTTAGGAAAATGTGCAAGTGTTAATGAGGCAAAAATTTTACTAGAAAATATTAATATTACGAAAGAAACTTTTAGTAGTAATTATCCAGTATCCCCATTACATTGGCTAATTGCCGATAGTAAGGAATGTCTAGTTATCGAATCGGTTAAGGAAGGCTTAAAAATATATGATAATCCCGTAGGAGTTATGACTAATAATCCAACTTTTGATAAACAATTATTTAATTTAAATAATTATAGACATTTGTCTAATGAAGAATTACCGAGTACTTTTAGTGATAATTTAAACCTAACAAGTTATAGTAGAGGTTTAGGAGGACTTGGCATTCCCGGGGATGTATCTAGTATGTCTAGATTCGTTCGAGCCTCTTTTGTTAAATTAAATTCAGTAAGTAGTGCTGATGAGACCGCAAGTGTAAACCAATTCTTTCACATTATCAACTCGGTTGAACAAGTAAGAGGATGTTGTAAATTAAAAGAAGATACTTATGAAATAACTATTTATAGTAGTTGTTGTAATGCCTCAGAGGGAATTTATTATTATACAACCTATAATAATCATCAAATTAATAGAGTTGATATGCATAAAGAAAATTTAGAGGAAGATAAATTAATATCTTATGCTTTAAATGATAGTGAAAATATTAAATTGGTTAATTAGAAAAGGAAATTTAAAATGGAATATAAAAGATTTAATAATACTATAGTAGCAAGAATTGATAAAGATGAGGAAATAGTTACGGAACTACATAATATAGCGATAAAAGAAAATATCAAATTAGCCTCTGTTCGGGCAATCGGTGCCGTTAGTTGTTTTGAGGCAGGAGTTTATAAATTAAGTGAGAAAAAATATTATAAAAATGAATTTGTTGGTGATTTTGAAATAGTTTCCTTAATGGGAAACATAAATACTAAAAACGGTGAAGTTTATACCCATCTTCATATAACTTGCTCCAATGTTAAAGGACAGACCTTTGGAGGACATCTTAATAAGGCATTTGTTAGTACAACTTGCGAGATAATAATAAATATTATTGAGGGGTGTGTAGACCGCTTCTATGATGAAGAAATTGGGGTTAATTTATTTAAATTTTAAATAAGAGGTTTGAGGTATTAAATGAAAAAGAAAAGATTAACAATTTCTAAATTAGTTAAAATGGCTTATAAAGAAACTAAAAGAAGTTCCTTGGCTATTTATTTAATTTTGCGTTTTTTAGTTATAGTATGTATGGTTTTACAGTTATTAAAAGGAAATATTAATAATGCTTTACTATGTTTATTATCATTAATTCTTTTATTTGCTCCCTTATTTATTCAAAATAAGTTTGCCATAACTTTACCAAGTGGGTTAGAAATTACTATTTATTTTTTTATCTTCGCTGCTGAGATATTAGGAGAAATTAATAACTTTTACGGGATAATTCCGTATTGGGATACTATTTTACATACCATAAATGGTTTCTTAGCGGCCGCCGTAGGGTTTTCATTAATTGACTTATTAAATAAAAATAGTAAAAATGTTAATTTATCACCCTTTTACTTATGCTTAGTAGCTTTTTGCTTTTCGATGACAATTGGCGTTTTGTGGGAATTTTTTGAATATAGCAGTGATAAATTTTTTGATATGGATATGCAAAAAGATACGGTTGTTAAGAAGATATCTTCTGTGACCTTAAATCCTTCAGGTAAAAATAAAGCCATAGTAGTATCTTCAATAGGAAAAACCGTGATTTATGATGAAAATGGTTATATTTTAGAAACTATTGATGGTGGTTATTTAGATATAGGTTTAAATGATACTATGAAAGATTTACTTGTTAACTTTATTGGGGCTGTAGTATTTTGTTCTTTTGCTTACCTGGCTTTAAAACAAAATAAAAAGAATAACTTTATTGATAAGTTTATTCCTACTAAAGAAAAAAGACCAATGGCATCATCAGTAATAAAAGAAATAGAAGATAGAAAAGAATTGGTAAAATAGATTAGTTATTTAATTAAAATCGTGGGGAGTAAGTTAATAAGTTTAAAGGAAGAATAGATTTTAATAAAACTATAGAAAATATTAAAAATTATATCGATATTTTAGAAGGTAATATTAAATTTAATTATTGGAATGTATCTGATAATTTTGAAATAGAAGTGCTAATTAAAACAAAGAATATGAAGATTAGCGAAAAGATATATCGTTGAAATTTACTGAAAATCAGGTGAATTATGGTATAATATTGCCATAAGGGAGAAAATATGCTAAAGAATAAATTAAATATAACAGATGAAGTTGAACTTTCCAAAATAGAAGAAAAGATAACTAAATTAAAAGCATTGGAACTTTATGATAGTGGTAAAATAAATACTGTTGAAGTTGGTACTTTTAAAGGTTTAGCCCAAATTCATAATTATTTATTTAGTGATATTTATGATTTTGCTGTAAAAATGCGAACGGTGAATATAGCCAAAGGCAATTTTCGTTTTGCTTCAGTTTTATACTTAAAAGATATTTTAAAGACAATTGATACAATGCCCGAAGATAATTACGATAATATTATTAAAAAATATGTAGAAATGAATGTGGCTCACCCTTTCAGGAAAGGCAATGGTCGCAGTACTAGAATATGGTTAGATTTAATCTTAAAGAAAAATTTAGGACAAGTTGTTGATTGGAGTAAGGCTTGTAAAGAGGACTATTTACTGGCTATGGAAAGAAGTCCAATTAAAGATACCGAAATTAATATTTTATTAAAAAACGCTTTAACCGATAAAACTAATGATAGAAATGTCTATATGAAAGGTATAGATGCTAGTTATGCTTATGAAGGTTATGCCACTTATAAATTAGAAGATGTCATTTAAATTAGGCAATTATTTTAACAAATAAAATTTATAGAAAAAGAGATTTTGATTATATAACTAAAGAAATAATTATTGACTTATCAAGGTAAATATATTACGCTTTAAGTAGTATAGGAGATTAATGATGAAGAAAAATTATAAAGTAGCAGTAATTGCAGTAGTAGTTACTATTTTCTTTATTATGTTTGGTTTCTTTTATGATAAAAGCAATAAGAATAATAATGAAAAAGTAATTACTTATGACAGAAAAGTAATGGATATTAAAAACACTTCTAAAAGTGATGAAGCATGTGCCGATGCCTTAGAAGAATTTTATCAAGATGATAAATACAAATACTCATTTCCTTGTATGATGAGTAGTAAAATTATTGTTTATTTTAATGATGGAACTCAAGAATATGTCAGAGATGCTCTAAATAAAAAAGATATAGAGATTAGTGATTTAGATAAATACGAAATAAAGTATTTAAAAGAAGAAAAGTAAGTTTAAGTTTAGACTTATTTTTTTCTTGTTATTTAATGTTACTTTTGCTAAACTAAGTGAGGTGAGTGTTATGCAAAAACTTGTAATTATTAAATATGGAGAGTTAACAACTAAAAAAGATAATATTAATTTCTTTTTAAAAGCATTAAAAAAGAATGTCGAAGATGCTTTAAGTAATATTAAACATACTACTAGTTATGATGCTTCTAGAATGTTTATAAAGACTACTGATTTTGATAAGACAATAGAAAAGTTAAAATGTGTTTTTGGGATTCATAAGATGACTATTGCTTATGAACTTAGTAATGAAATGGATGCTATTAAAGAAGGTTTAATTAGTCTTTTAAAAGATAAAGAATTTAAAACTTTTAAAGTAGTAGTTAAAAGATCATATAAGAAGTATCCAGGTAGTAGTATGGAAATAGCCGCTACTTTAGGGGGTCATATTTTAAAGAATATTCAAGATAAAAAAGTAGATGTTCATAATCCTAATTTAGAAGTTAACATCGAGATAAGAAAAAACTTTAGTTATATTTATTTTGAAGATATTTTAGGTATTGGTGGTTATCCTGTAGGAGTTGCTGGTAAGGGCTTACTTATGTTAAGTGGGGGTATAGATTCTCCTGTTAGTGGCTATATGGCAATTAAAAGAGGAGTAAAGATAGAATGTATTTATTTTGAGGCCCCTCCTCATACATCAAAAGAGGCTCGTAATAAAGTTTTAGAACTGGCTAGAAAATTATCGGTATATAATGATTCTTATGTTAAAGTCCATATTATTAACTTTACAGAGATAGAAGAATCTATTTATAAAAATATTCCTAATGATTATTTAATTACCATTATGCGAAGAATGATGTATCGAATAAGTGCTATTATTGCTAGTAGAAGTAATTGTAAGATTTTAGTAAATGGCGAAAGTATTGGTCAGGTGGCTAGTCAAACTTTAAATAGTATGAGTTGTATTAATGAAGTTGTGAAAATGCCTGTTATAAGACCGGTTGCTTGTTTTGATAAATTAGAGATAATTGAATTAGCCAGAAAGATTGGTACTTATGAAACTTCTATTTTACCATTTGAAGATTGTTGTACGATTTTTGTGCCTAAACATCCGGTAATTAATCCTGTTTTGAGTAAATGTTATGAGTATGAAGAGTTAATTAATTATAAAGATATGATTCATACTTGCATTAAAAACAGGGAAGTTATTACGGTAAAACCAGAAGAAGAAAACCCAGACTTTGCTGATGTTTTATAGTATTTAAGCACCTTTACTGGTGTTTTTTCTTTTATAAAACTGGGAAAATGTGATAATTGACATCTAAAACATATGGAAAAATGTGATAATTGGCATCTAAAACATATGGAAAAATGTGATGATATGAATAATATGATTAAATTATTTAATAAAAATAGTGTTTTTAAATAATACTAGGCTTAATTAATTTAGAAAAAATTATGTCTTTAATAGATGGCTTTAATTGAGAATATTATCATCCTTAAATAATTGTAAACTTGACATATTGGCTTAGAATTGACAATTTACATTTTAAAATTAGTGTGCTAGCATAATTATTGGAAAGGAAGTATTGTTTATATGAAAGACAAAAAGAATATAGTAATTGCTTTATTAGTTATAATTATTATAGCATTAGGAGGATATCTTATTTATGATAAAGTAAATAATAAGAGTAATTGCGATACAAATAATAAACAAGAAGAAAAAGCAAATAATACTAATGCCGATAAAAATAATGAATCAGCCAAAGAATTTAATGGTTTAAACTATGTAGGTTTAGCCTATACTGCTTTTAAGGAATTTGATTGGCCAACTGCCTCTGTTGGATATGAAGAAGGAGAACCTAAAAAACTAGTTAGATTAGTAAATTTACCTAAGATTAATATTGCAACCGATGCTACAGAAAAATTAAATAAGAAAATTTTAGATGATAACGAAAACTATATAAATATGGTAAAACAAGATAATAAAGATAATGAGACTCCGGCTAGTTTAAATACTAATTATACATATACAGTATTAAATAATATAATTTTTATTTCAGTTGTAACAGAGTATAATTTATATCGTGGGAGTGGGGCTTCTTATATAAATGTTTATTATTATGATATTAATGCTGATAAAGAATTAACTTATAAAGAAACCTTAACTAAATTAGGTGTTGATGAAAAGAATGTTTTAAAATTTGTTGCTAGTGAAACAAAGGGGACTGATTTACAAAAAATAGATAATATCTATCCAACTAATAATAATCAATCACTTTATGTTTTCTATGAAACAGAGAATGCTTTTATGGGTTATGATAAAGTAACATATAATTTAACAAAATAATTAATTTAAGTGGGATAAATTCCTGCTTTTTTTTGTATAAAAAGATATTTTATAAACATACTAATAGTGGTGATAATATGCAAATAAAATATAGTAAAAATAAAACAAGAGAGTTTATTTATTTAGATGAT
>CAKOMC010000043.1 GCA_934096535.1 uncultured Bacilli bacterium
TATTATACTAAAAAAAATTTATGATCATTTTCCTTTAACCATAAAACTTTTCTTTTTATTCATCAATTTCCATAAAAGTCATATTTTCCATCCGATGTCTTTCTTTGGTACGCATTCTTTTTATATTTTGATGAGTATGAGTCTTCTTTTCTTTATAAGCATCAATGCTCTTTCTTTTAAACCTAATAGCCTCGTTATATAAATCACAATTTATATTTAAAATAAATATTTCTTTATCTAGTTCTAATATTATCTTTTTGGCTTCTTTAGCTTGAGTTTTTACCAATTCATTTTTAAGAGTTTTCTTAACTATTATCTCACTTTTTAAAGATTCTCTAAACTTTTCTAAGTAAAACATTTTCTTTTCAAATTTTTTGATACTTCTATCTAAATTGGTATCATCTCTAGATAATTCTTCGATATCTCTTTTATATTCTAAATATAATTTTTTTCTTTCTTCTTTAACTTCTTTTTCTATCGAAATACCGGGATCTATTATAACTAATAATCCTTCTAATTGATAACTTCTAGTTGCCTCATTAATTGTTGCTTTTGCTTTCATTTTCTTTTTTAACTCCCTAGCTTTATTGTAGGTATAAAAACTTAAAGAGTAAAGAAAAAAGCACTATTTCTAGCACTTTTCTAATTAATTTCTTTCTTTTACTTTGTAATCTTTTCTTAATCCCTTTAAGAAGCCTAATTTAGCACGTCTTACATAGCCTTTTTTAACAACTTCGATTGAATCAATAGTTGGAGCATTTACTGGGAAAATACGAGTTACGCCAATACCATAACTTTTCTTTCTTACAGAAAATCTTTTAGATACAGAACCACCATTAATATCAGTAACGATACCTTCAAATGATTGGATACGCTTTTTGTTACCTTCAATAACCCAAACATTAACTCTTACTGTATCACCAACACGAAATTCAGGAATATCTTTTCTTACATGTTTAGCATTAATTTTATCAACTAAATTTGTCATATCGTTTAATTCCTTTCTATATAATATCACTTAAAATCATTATTTAACTAATTAAATAAGCGGATTTTCTACAGAGTTTCCCCTGAAGCAAGAATATCTTACCATATCTTTCGGTTATTCGTCAATCTCTTTTTTGCACTACCACTTTAAAATATCTTTCTTTAATAAAATTTATTTTTACTCTCAAAATTTCTGCCAGTTCTAAATCTAGACATTATCACAAATTTTCTTTTATTACCTAAAACACTGTTATTATAACTTAATTTATACTATAATATTTTTGCAAAGAAAGGAATCTTATGAGTCTTACTAACATTGCTATTATCCGTACCAACTTTAACATTAAAAACAATTATCCTCTTATTAGTAATATTTCTTATACTTATCAATATACCGAATATTTAAGTCAAAAAATTTTACATGAACGCAATAATATAGTCATCACTAAATTACTTATTAAAGACTATATCATTAATGCTATTTCTATTATCGAAGCCTTATTCTATTCTTTATTAAATCCTACTTATCATTTTAAACATGCTGTATCTTTCAATTATTTACTAAAAAACATTTTAAAGCTTAACCCCCTTAATTTAACTAATAAAGACATTGATTTACTTAAAAATTTAAAAACTTTAAGAAATAAAATTCACATCTATTCTTCTTATCAATCTAATTTAACTGACTATAATTCCTATTCGCTAAATGATTATTATTTAATGCAAACTATTCTTTATAAAATTTTAAATAACAAACTTGTTAGTAATGGTAAATTTAAGTTAAAATAATTTTTTATCTTTTACTTATTAAAAAACTGCTACCAAGGTAACAGTTAATTTAATAGTCTTAATATTGTTTAGCAAAGTAAATATCATACTTAGATTTTTTACCACAAACAGGACATATGCTAGTCTCATTATCGCCAATGATACATCTCGATTTTAAACCGGTATCAGCCTTAATTTTTTCTTCACAGTCCATATTACCACACCAAGTAATTTTGATAAAGCCATTTTTATTTTTGGCAATATCCTTAAATTCTTCGTAAGTACTAGCCTCATAAATCATACTATCACGACGCTTTAAGGCTCTTTCATACATTTCTTTTTGCATGATATCCATCGTATCTTTAATAACGCCCACTATTCCTTCTAAGTCATCAACCTTAATTTTTTCTAAAGTATCTCTTCTTACAATAGTAGTAAAGCCATTTTCTAGATCTCTTTTACCTAATTCTAAACGAATTGGATAACCTTTAACCTCGGCCTCAGCAAATTTAAATCCTGGTGTTTTATCACTGTTATCTACCTTATAGGTAATTCCAGCATTTTCTAAGCCTTGGGTAATTTCTTTTAATTTTTCGGAAACATCCCCAATAGGAATAATTATTACTTTAGTCGGAGCAATTCTTGGTGGTAATACTAAACCGTTATTATCACTATGCGTCATAATTAAACCACCAATCATTCTAGTAGTTACACCCCACGAAGTTTGATAAGGAGTTTTTAAAGTATTATCTTTATCTAAAAATTTAATATCAAAGGCTTTAGCAAAATGTTGACCAAAGTAATGACTAGTCCCGTTTTGTAAGGCTACGCCATCCCACATCATAGCTTCAATTGTATAAGTATCTTCGGCACCCGCAAATTTTTCTTTTTCGGTTTTCTTACCAACAATAACAGGCAACGCTAGATAATACTTCTGAAAATCTTCATAAACTTTTAACATTTGTAAAGTTTCATTTTTAGCTTCCTCAGCGGTGGCATGTAGAGTATGTCCTTCTTGCCATAAAATTTCTCTACTTCGTAAAAAAGGTCTAGTTGTTTTTTCCCATCTTACAATTGTACACCACTGATTATAAAGAATAGGTAAATCACGATAAGAATTAACAATTTTTTTAAAATGATCACAGAATAAAGTCTCACTAGTTGGACGAATACACATTCTTTCTTCTAACTTATTCTCCCCACCATAAGTTACCCAAGCTACTTCAGGGGCAAAACCTTCAACATGCTCTTTTTCAATATTAAGTAAACTTTCCGGAATAAGCATAGGCATTTGGACATTTTGGTGTCCTAATCTTTTAAATTCCTTATCTAAAATACTAACCATATTTTCCCAAATAGCATAGCCATATGGTCTAATAATCATACTCCCTTTATTCTTTGAATAATCAACTAAATCAGCCTTTTTACATACATCAGTATACCACTGGGCAAAATCGACTTCTCTATCTGTTATATCTCTTACAATATTTGCCATAATATTCCTCTTTTCTTTATTTTTTAGTATAGCATATCTATAACAACCATACTATATTTAATCTCCTATTTATATCAAAAATATATTTAATTTCTTAAATTTAATAGCTTTGCCAATTTCAAATTTTATATCATTTCCAATTCATTTAGATAATTTGGGGTATTTCATTTAGACTTTTTGGGGCATTTTGTTTAGGTAATTTGTGGTAGACTTTAATTCTAGCCTAAACTTTCTATTTCTTTTAAAACATTATTTAACATATCCGTTTCTTTTTGTAAATCAAGTCTTTCTTTTTCTACTATATTACTAGGAGCTTTCTTAACATAGTTTTCATTACTTAAAAGATTATTTCTTCTCTTAATACTGGCTTCTAAAGTTTCTTTTTTCTTTGTAAGTTCTTTTAATACTTCTTCTTTATCTATATTATTATCATAACAAATATAAGCAGTAATATCATTAATGCTTACTAAAATTTTGGTATTTTTCTTACTTTCAGTAACTAACTTATCGTCTAATTTTAACATTTTAACGGCTAAATCATCTAAAGAAGCACTTTCTACTTCCAAATCTTTACCAATATTATTTTCTAACTTTTTATTTCTAAATAAAGTAATAAATTCTAGTATTTTATCTACTCTTTTGGTATCTTCAGCAAAAATATATTCTACTTCATACTTAGGATAACTTGAAATCATAATAGAATTGCTATCTTTAAATGGTAAATTTTGATAAATTTCTTCAGTTACAAAAGGCATAAATGGATGCATAATCTTAATTATTCCTTCTAAAACTTTATATAAAACACTCTTAGTAGTTATATCGCTACTACTAAATTTAGCCATTTCTATATAGTTAGAGCAGAAATCATCCCAAATGAAATTATAAATTTCACTACCTACTAAGTTAAACTCATATTTATCCATATGTTTAATAGTACTATCAAGAACAGTTTCAAACTTCGTTAAAATCCATTTATCTTCTTTTTTTAGATTACTAAAATCTAGGGCTTTTAAATCATTAATATTCATTAAAACAAAACGCGAAGCATTCCACATCTTATTAATGAAATTCCAAGTTGCTTTTAATTTTTCCTCATCGAAACGAAGGTCAGTGCCAAAGGCACAATCAGTTACTAAGTAATATCTTAAACTATCGGCCCCATATACTTTTATCATATCCATTGGATCAATTCCATTGCCTAAAGACTTACTCATCTTGCGGCCTTCTTTATCTCTTACAAGACCATGGATAATAACATCTTTAAAAGGACGAACGCCATTAAGTTCTAGGGATTGGAAAGTCATTCTATTAACCCAGAAAGGAATAATATCATAACCTGTAACTAGACAATCTGTAGGAAAATATCTCTTTAAATCTGCAGTTTGGTCAGGATAGCCTAAAGTTGAGAAAGGCCATAAGGCGGATGAAAACCAAGTATCTAAGACATCTTCATCTTGAACCCAGCCTTCACCCTCGGGTGGTATCTCGCCAACATAAACTTCTTCGCCGCGATACCAAGCCGGAATTCGATGTCCCCACCATAATTGACGGGAAATACACCAGTCATAAGTAATTTCCATCCAATGATTCATAATTTTCTCAAAGCGAGGAGGAATAAAGTTAACTTTAGTTTCCGGATTCTTTTGATTTTCTAAAACTTTATCAGCTAAAGGACGCATTTTTACAAACCATTGTTTTGAAAGATAAGGCTCAACTACCGCCTCAGTTCTTTCGGAATGACCAACATTATGCACGATTTCTTCAACGCTAATTAATAAATCAGTTGCTTTTAAGTCGTTAACTAATTTCTCACGACATTCTTCTCTTGATAAACCTTGATATTTACCACAAACGGCATTCATAGTAGCATCTTTATTCATACAAACAATTCTTGGGAGGTCATGTCTTAGGCCAACTTCATAATCGTTAGGATCATGGGCTGGAGTTATCTTAACCACACCGGTTCCAAACTCAGGATCAGCATGATTATCAAATACTACAGGTACAACACGATTAACGACAGGAACAATAACATTTTTTCCTTTTAAATCTTGATATCTTTCATCGCTAGGATTAACAGCCACAGCGGTATCACCAAATAAAGTTTCGGGACGAGTTGTTGCTACTTCTAAATATCTATCTTCCCCTTCAATATAATATTTTAAGTGATAGAATGCCCCTTTATCTTCTTTATAAATAACTTCCTCACTTGACAAGGCTGTCATGGCTACTGGATCCCAGTTAATAATTCTCTCTCCTCGATAAATTAAACCTTTCTTATAGTAATCCACAAAAGTCTTAATAACGGCTTTATTTAACCCCTCATCTAAAGTAAATCTTTCTTTACTATAATCAACAGATAAACCTAGTTTAGCCCATTGACTTCTGATGTTACCACCAAATTCACGGGTCCAATCCCAGCAAGCTTCTAAGAACTTATCTCGACCAATGCTTCTTTTATCTAAACCTTGTTCTTTTAACCTTTTAACAACTTTAGCCTCAGTGGCAATGGCAGCATGATCCATGCCGGGTAACCATAAGGCATCATAGCCTTGTAATCTTTTATATCTAATAATTACATCTTGAATGGCTGTATCATAAGCATGACCAATATGTAATTTACCTGTTACATTAGGAGGTGGTATTACTATACAATAAGGTAATTTATCTGTATTGCCACTCTTAAAATAACCTTTATCTACCCAATTATCATATTTTTTATCTTCAACACTTAAATGGTCATATTTTGTTTCTAACATATCTAATACCTCTTTCTAAAATATAAAAAAGCCATAAACATAAGGACGAAATCTCGCGGTACCACCTTATTTTATGACTAATCATACACTCTCCTTCTTAACGCGAAGAAACGGTTTATACTCCAAAGCAACCTTCTTACCCCTTAATAACTTGTTTGCACCCACCACAAGCTCTCTAAATATTAAAAGAATAATACTCCTCTTTTTCAACATATCTATTTCGTATTATAAATAATTTTTTTACTTTTGTCCACCTAAAATTCGAGCTAATTTTTTTATAATGCCATCTTGTTCTTTTTTTATCTCTTCATGATACTCGCATGTCTCACATTTTACTCTTTTACCAACATGTCTCTTAATCAAACCATATCTTTCTAAGATATTAACAATTTTCTTATTTAAGTTATCATCCGAATTATTTAGAAAACCATCATCATGATCTAACTTATTTAAATAATCCAATACTTCTTTTCCAGAAATATCAGGGTGAACATTTACAAATAAGCAAGTATTAGCAACTCTACCTAAGGCATCAACAGTTGTAAAACCTGATTCTAATAAAATCTTACTAATTGGTACTTGATTTACTGTCGCATTATTATAATAAGTTTCAATATCGTTTTTCTTTTTATCCAACTCTGTTAAGATTTTTTTAAGGTCAGAAGACTCTACTCTATCTAAAGTTGTGCTTTTCAAAAACTCATAATTATTTTTTATTTTTACCCCAACTTCTTCTGGGAAACTCTGTAAAATTGAGTAAGCATTTAGGCAATTATCAACATGATTATTGGCGCTAGGATCATAATATTGACCATAAAGCAAATAATAATTTTTCAAAACCTCTTTTTCTTTATCATCTAAAGTTTGTAAATCTTCTTTAAAATTTCCTGATTTTTTCTCTATATAAGGATAATCATCAATTACACCATATCCTCTTAATAGCTGAATAATATAATGTGATAGAAGAACATTTCTCTTTCCCTTAATCGTAACTATTATATCTTCTTTTTCTGATTTTGGTTTCATTTCTTGTTCTAAAAATTCTTCTAACTCTTTTTTAGTCTTACGAGTTCCCATACTAAATAAACAAGCTTTTGCAAACAACGCATAATCTTCAGCCGAAATAATGCCTTGATCACTGGATAAATCAATATCAGGATTAGTACAAGCCACTGTTATAGGCATAAAATAATCAACTGAAATGCTTTTATTAAATTTTTTTACTTCCTCGTAAGACTTTTTTAATTCATTAAGTTCTTTTTTTAATGTATCTGAAAACACTCCTTCAGCTTTAAATTCAAAATCATTTACTGCCTCTACTTTTGCCCCAACACTACTGGGTACTGTCTGCAAAATACAATACATATTTTGAAATCCTTGAATACTAGCTAAATCTAGAACATTAAAGTCACTCCCATAAAACGCTTTATATAAAATAAGTAATTCTTTTTCTCTTTTTGTTAATTCCATCTAAATCACCTCTCGTATAAATTATATTAGCACACATTTTTTAATATCACGCAATTTTTTTAAACTTTTTGCCACTTTTTTCAAAATTTACATTAATTTTACCATCTCTTATTAATCTAATGGCTTTATTATGGTTCTTAGCTAAATGATAATTACTTACTAAACTATCAATCATAAAGTAATCAAAATCTTCTTTAGTATAACCATATCCTTCCCCAATTTCAGGAACTAAGTAAAAATTCTTTCTAATATCTTCTAAAGACACTTGTTTTAAAGTATCGGCATTTTCTACTAAGTAAGTCCACATTTCTTGATATTTAATATCAATACTACCTAAATAAGCCCCTATTAAATCATTATTCTCTTTTAAAGAAGCCATCATAAGAGCATTTTGCATTTGTTTTTCTAAACTACTTCTGGCATTAAGACTATAATTATTTCTTTTAAGTAACTCGAAAAAAGTTCTAGGAGCACATAAATGTTTAACAACTCCCCCTTTAATATAATATTCTAATTCCTTCGTCTCAGTATACATTAAAGTAGTTCCCTTTTTATACTCTTTCTCTGTTTTTAATAATTTCGTTAATTCATCTCTATATTTGGTCTCATAATTACTAAAGAACTCTTGCCAACTATCCATATTTTTAAAGGCAATCCGGTTAGCCAACACTGCTAATCCTTCTCTAATGGTAGGACTAGTAATTAATCCCTTTACCATAAACTTACTAAGATAGCCAGCATTAGTTATAATTTGTAAATAAGTACTATTTACAATATTTAAATTATCTTTAGGAAGATAATAATCTTCTAATAAACCACAAAACAATTTTTGAAATTCATAAGAATTATCCAAACCTTCAATATTTACAACATTTTTCATTTTATTAAAGTCTTCATTATTTTCCGTATCTTTCATAATTTTTATAACAATAGCATTACTTAAAGGATTAGTTAATTCTAAAAAACCTAGAAAATAGGAAAGATTAATATTCTCAACTTTTTTGGTATTTATATGACTAACCTTATTTTTTAAATCTTTTAAATCTCTAATAAAACCGTTAAATACTACTATCGCCATATTTTTAAGTTGAGTATCATCAGGATCTTTTTCTTCTTTTAAATCCTTGTTTATATAATCTCCTAATTTTAAATCATTTACGATCATTTCATAAACTTTAATAGTTCTTTCAATACTATTTTTAAAATCTTCTATTGCTTCCTTTGGTATTATATATTTTGTTTTCATTTTATAACCTTCTTTCTAAAGATTTATCCGTTTTGGGACCATCCATTCTTGCATAGACAATATCAAGTTCCATAAGCATAAACTCATTTATATCATCATTGGTATATCCATAACCATCATCAATTCCCGAAACCATATAAAAATATTTATAAAATTCTTTTAAAATATCATAAGAATAATATTTTTCATTTTGCCGAATATAACTCCATTTTATTTTATATTTAACATCTATTTTGGCTAAAGTATCTGCAACTAAATTTTCTCTAGCCATAACTCCTTCTTCTTTAGAAGGCATACTTATATCCATTATCATTTTCTTTAGCATCGTATATCTTGCTTTATCACTATAACCATTTTTTATTAATAAATCATTAAACATTTTAGGTTCACACAAGTGGATAACTTTACCACTATTCATATAATACTTTACTTCATTATTTTCAGTAAATACCGGAGCTTTACTTGTTACATATTCGTTTTTCTTTTTATTAATCTCAGTATATAGGGCATAGCTTGTTGGTAGACTACTTAAACTATTTTTCATAAATTCTACTTGTTTATTCAACTCTTTAGAGTAATCTACATCTTTAGTCAAATATTTAATTACTTGATAACCATTTTGTAAATACTTTGTATAAGCTTTTATAAATTCATCAGTATTTTTTACTTTATCATCTTTACTATTTGCTTTTATCTGATATCCTTCTATTAAAGAAGCCATTTTCTTTTCTAAAGTTTCATTATATCTATTACTACTAAATCTAGCATTACTTTTAATGACATCTAGTATAATCATGGCAACAAAATCATTTTGAGTACCAAGACATGCTACAATAACATCAAAGAAGGGAATATACTCTTTAAATTCTTTTTGGTTATAAGAACTAATCAATTTATCAATCGCTAATTCTAATTTATCAATTATCTTTAAAACTAAATTACACAAGTCAAATTCTAATTTTATTTCTTGTTCTTCTTCTTTACTCTTTATTTTCTGATCACTTATTAAGAAACGGGTACTAACACTTTCTTTTTCTTTAGTTGTCTCTATTTTTATTACTTCTAAAGTTCTTTTAGTATCTTTTAAAACATCTATAAAACTTCTTATTGTACTTTTAGGTATTTTATATTCCATTATTACTCTCTTTTCTTATATTATATATTTATAAACAATATTTTTAATCACTTTAATTCCCATAAAAAGGTCTACCAAAACTACTAGGAGTAAACATTTATAGGGATTTTTATTCTATCATTTCTTACTTAATTGTCAATAATTTTCCATCAAAAAAAGTGTGATTTTACACACTTAACTATTAGGTCTTATTAATCTATACTTACTAGGGTTATTCTAGCATAGCCATTTCCTTTTTTAGCACAATAACTAGTCGGAGTTTCTTCACTACAAGTAGTTGATATTGTCTTAGTGCTTTCTTCACTTGATTCTTCACAGTTATAACAATACATGACTTTATTAGTTAAAAGAGGATTGCCTATATAACTAGAACCACCGCCACTACCAGAAACAGACGAATTACCGCCATAATATCCACCACCACCGCCGGAAATACCGGACTGCCCTAACCCAAAAGCAAAACCACTCAATGATGTAGCGCCACTTCCCACATGATTATCCGTGCACAGATTGGTACTATTCATCGCCTTATCGCCCCCAGAAGATCCACCTGCCCCACAATTAAAACGATAGTTAGCTATAGTTGCCCCGCCGCCACCACCGGAAACCAATACAATTTTATCCTTATTAGAAGATAAATTTTCCAGTAAACCAGAATTCAAAGAAATATGAGTAGCACCACCACCTGCCCCACATACTCGATACATTATTTCATCATTATAATAACCAACTAAAGTTCTGCATGATCCACCCCCGTTATAACTAGGTTCTACTGAACAAGCATTATTAAAATCAGTTGTTTTACAATAATTCCCACCTTGTCCAACATTGATATAAACCTTAGTATCTTTTGTTATAAATAATAAACCTGCTGAATATCCACCGTTCCCACCTTTGAATTTATCATTAAAAGAACCACCCTGTGCTCCCCATGTTTCTAATTTATAAGTTCCAGAAACTGGAGCAATAAAAGTTTGCTCTCCACCTGTATAATCGAAATTAAATACAGTATCACCAGTATAATTTATCGGTTTACCTACTACTACTATTTTCGATTTAAAAGATTTAACCTCATTATTTAAATCTTCTAAAGTGGTATTATAATCTATCCATAGTCTTAAAGAATAATCTTTGCTTTCCTTAGATTTTAAGATACCTGTAGTTAATTTTCTACTTTCTATACTACTAGTATTTACTTTATCGGTATTATCATAACTGCTAAGTAAATTTATATTACCTTCAAACATAACATCAATAAACTTACTAGTTAAGGTACTATTATTTAATACTTCTAAATTAACAGAATACTCGGTAGTAATATCACAAGTATTAGTAATGGCAAAAGTATATGGTGTTAAACTTTTACCCTTATCATTACTTATCGGGTAAGCATTTTCTAAAGAAATATTATTCTCTTTATTAGTTACAGATAAATCAAAACACTCCGTATAAGCGGTATTATTAGTATTCTGTGATACACTAACATTCCACATCGAATAAGATACTCCTATTCCTAGTAATATTATTAATACTAAAGATATACTTAAAAATATTATATTTTTCTTTGTCATTTGTATTATTACTCCTTTATATTCATTAAAAAATAATTGGGGCCATTTTTGATAAGAGAACTATAAATAAACCATATTAAAATATTTATATTTTTAAGGCCCCAGTTACTTAATTGTTTGTATCTACTACAAACGGGTCATTTGCAGTACCTATTCCTCCCGTTATTTTAACATCTGCTTTTAAATTTATGACAGGCCTTATTCCATAGTCCCTTGTAACATAATTCAGATATCTAAGATAGCCATCTGCATATTGATTCCAAGTTTTTGCATAGCCAAAATTTTTGTCAAAAAAAGCAGGTGTCATTGTCCAATAAAACTGACTAGAATATACATATGATAATTTATTAATATGATTATAATCCATGCCAGCAAATACTAATTCATCATATGTAATTAAACCTATTGGATAAGCTAATGCTTTATTGCCAGTATTTGAATCAACAGTAGTATAAAGATCACGCTCAATATTTGGACAAGTAAATGTTGCCAAATTATCTTTATACCTTTGGTGAGCTCCAAAATAACTAAATACATTATTACTAACTCCATCGCCACCATTAAGACTTTTATCACCACAAAAACCAGCATTACTAGAAATATAATTTTTATATCCATTATTTATTATGTTTTCCACATACCACTTATCAACATTTTCTTTTATGGTAGATGAATTTATATTTGCATGTACTTCATCAAAGGTTGAAGCATCAGGATTTCCATACATATACCCAACATAAGCAGGATCGTCATTTTTTATATTAAAAGATGAATTTCCAATGTTTTGCTTGCTTCCGGTAGCATTCTTTTCTGTCCCATTATACATAAGTCTTATGGAACCATCTCCATTTATTCTTACTATTTGCCAATAGAAACCAGCAAAATAAACATTATTATTTTTGACATTACCTCTATAATAATAAGTTGTTCCATAATTATCTGTTTCTTGATACAATCCTTTATCAGATTTATCTGTTTCTAATTCTGTTCCTAATAGCTCTGTAGCATTTAATTTATAATTAGTACTGTCATAGTTCGTGTTGTTCCACTTTGTTTTCCCTTGAGTTTTTGACGCACCTAGAATTTGATAAATTTTTAAATCTTCAATAGTATTGCTTGTCATTAGCTTATTTAAATCCTTGTTATAGTAAGTGCTTTCTGAATGAAAATAATAATTATTCGTATTTTCATAAGATAGTTCTGTTGGATCAACAACCACTGGATTTAATAAGATATATTTACCAGTAGCCTCATTAAATTCATAAGAGTTATAAAACTTTAATTTAGTATCATTCTGTGTTAAATTATTAGTTTGATTGTCAATTTTTATTGAGGAAGAAGCTATTTTTAAAGAATTCAAAGAAACATTTTCCCCGGTTTTTTCCACCCACTTAATGGCTGGTGCAGTATTTGATAAATCTACTTCTTGTTTACTAGCAATCTTAGTCTTGGCTATTTCTGGAGTAGTTTGATATTCATTAGCAAGTATCGCATCATGTAGGGTATCATAACCTGCCGATACCGGATCATACTTACCAGGTTCAGAATTAAT
>CAKOMC010000044.1 GCA_934096535.1 uncultured Bacilli bacterium
TCGCTTAAAAGCGCTACAACAATCTGACGCTTGCAAATTACTTATGGCTGCCCGTAAACGGGTCTATATTATCCATTGTTAATTGTTCCGCTTGTCTATCTTCGCTCAATTGTTCTTTTATGTACTTCTGTATTGCTACTTCATTTTTTCCGACTGTATCAACATAATATCCGCGACACCAAAACGAACGATTTCTATATTTATATTTCAAATTGCCCCATTTTTGGTATATCATTACACTACTTTTTCCTTTTAAATATCCCATAAATGTCGATATACTTAATTTTGGTGGTATTTCTACGAACATGTGAACATGATCTGGACAAACTTCAGTTTCTATTATTGTTACCTCTTTCCACCTACATAATTCTCTCAAAATTGCACCTATTTCTAATCTATTTGAACCATAAAATGCTTTTCTTCTGTACTTTGGTGCAAATACTATGTGATATTTACAATTCCACTTTGTATGTGATAAACTATTCATGTCCTTCATTGGACATCCCTCCTTTGTTATTTTTAATGCTTTTTGTCAGATTGCATTATCTATTATAACAAAGGAGTTTTAATTTTAAAGACTCATCGCTAAAGCTAAACCGAACCCTCGGACTATCCGAGGGTTTTATTTAGACAAAAATGAGAGCACGGTTAATGCTCTCTCAGGGGGTTTTTGGTTGATTACATAAGTCACTTTAAATTCGTAAAATATGCAATCTGTTTTTTCAGCATGACTTTATCATGCTACATACATCATATTATTTTTAATAACGATTGTCAAGTACACAAATAGAAAATCTTTTTATATTTACAAATTATTTACACTTGCTTTACTAGTTGCTCTGTAAATCATCTATTATTTTTAAATACAAGCTATCATTATCAAAATTATCTAAGTATTCTTTAGAATCCTTAAATGCCTGTAACCAGATTTTACTATCTTTTTTAATATCAGCAATTTTAAAGTGCATGTCTCCACTTTGTCTTTCCCCAAAAATATCGCCTTCGCCACGCATTTCAAAATCCTTTTCACTAATATAAAAACCGTCATTACTATTTTCTAAAACTCTTAATCGGGGCTCATCTACCTTACTTATTAAAAAACAATAACTTTGTAAATCACTTCTACCAACGCGACCACGCAACTGGTGTAAAGTAGCTAGTCCAAAAAGATTAGCATGGTAAATCATCATGACCGTAGCATTGCTAACATCTACCCCTACTTCAATAACAGTTGTAGACACTAATATCTTAAGCTCACCCAATTTAAATTTTTGCATAATATCGTTTTTATCATTTTTACTCATCTTACCATGCAAAATACCAACTGGATATTTACCCTTAAATGCCAGATTAAATTTTTCTTCTAATTTTTTTACATCATCTAAAGTATCATCGCTTGCCTCTATCAAGGGTGCTACTACATAAACCTGATGACCGCTTTTTAAATTTTCATAACAAACTTTTAAAGCTTCAATTAAATTTTTATCTTCTATATATTTAGTAATTACTGGCTTTCTACCATTTGGTTTTGTTTTAATAATGGATAAGTCCATATCACCGTATAAACCCAAAGCATATGTCCTTGGAATGGGAGTAGCACTCATATATATGACATCAACCCCTAAACCTTTATTTTCAATAATGTTACGCTGATTTACCCCAAAACGATGTTGTTCATCTGTAATAACTAATCCTAAATTTTTAAATTCTACTTTATCATTTAAAATAGCATGAGTCCCAATTAAACAATCGATATTGCCTAATGCTAAATCCAAAAGAACTTGCTTTTTTTCTTTTAAACTCATACTTCCCACAATAAGGCCAAATCTTACCATAGGAGCCATTTTGGCTAAAGACTCATAATGCTGTCTAGCAAGAACCTCTGTTGGAGCCATTAAAGCACTTTGGTAACCCGCAAAAGTATTAATAGCAATTCCACATAGGGCTACAACAGTCTTGCCACTACCTACATCGCCCATAATTAGTCTATTCATCTTAATTGAACTCATCATATCTTTATATATGGCATCAGCGGCTTCTAACTGGTCCGATGTCAAACTAAATGGTAATTGATTTATAAATTTTTCTAATTTTTCTTTAGCTACTTCTTTTTTTATCCCTAACTTTTTATTTCTTAAATTTTTTAAATAGTTAATCTTAAATGCAAAAAGAAAAAACTCTTCATAAATTAATCTTAAACGAGCTTGCTTTAAGGTTTTTATATCTTCGGGATAATGAACTATTTTTAAAGCTTCTTCTTTTTTTAAAAAATTATATCTTTCTTTAAAAACCACTGGAATATAATCATCAACATCAAACCTTGTACTAACGGCATTTTTCATGATATTTCTTATCATCTTATTATTAATACCACCAACCAGATGATAAATAGGGATTATTTCATTTTTATTTAACACTTCTAAACTAATATCACTAGCTGTAAAGGTATTTCTAAAACTATCATAACGCCCAGTTATACTTATATAACCTCCCGGAATTATCCTTGATTTTAAGTAGCCACGATTAAAAATAGATACATTAATAAAAGTACCATTATATAAGCATTTCATACTAAGGCGGTTTTGTTTACTCCCTAAAAAACTAACAATAGGACTGCTAACCACTTGAACATTTATCGTACCTTTTTCTTTAATGCAGGCTGCTAAATCGCCTAATTTTACAATTTCATAACGATATGGATAGTACTCTAACAATTCACTAAAAGTAGATATATTTAGTTTTTTTATCAATAGTAAACTTTTATCTCCCATTCCTCTAACTTCTTCTAAATTCATTGCCATCACTAGTAAAATTATAGCAAAAAAGCATTGACAAAACTACCTTTTTTTATTAGTATATTAGTTACCAATTTGCGTTACTGCAAGTTGGTGCTAGTATCACACTAGCCAACCCCTTTTTATTCTTTTTGAGACAGTTATAATTACTGTCTCCTTTTTTTATTGTCTTTTTAAGGCTAATATTTTGACTTTTTTTACTATTTTCACTTGCTCTTTTTTTATTTTTTTAAGTTAGTCTTCCCATATTATATAAGTATTTCTATCCCTCTCTTAATTTTTCCATCATATAAACTTAATTTTATAATTTTTGATATTATTTATACCAAAACACATTAATTAAATTAGGAAAAATTAGCGCAACTGGTCATTCCAGCACCTATAAAAACCTCGGTGTATTCTGGTATCTTACTGTTTTTAATGTATAAATTATTAAATTTTAACGGTATTAATCTTGTTATATTTTACATTTATAATTTATATGTAATTAATTTTCCGTATCTGGAAATAATAAATAGTAAGGGAGTGTTTTTTAGATGAAATTAATGGAATTAGTTGGTTTAAATACAAAATGGTATCGCTATCAAAATGGTTATACTCAAGAAAAATTTGCGGAGTTAGCTAACTTTAAAATGGCATATGTTAGCATTGTTGAAAATGGTGATGCAAATCTAACTTTAAATAATGTTGAAATTATTGCTAAGACTTTAAAAGTTGAACCAGAATTACTTTTCAACAAGGAAACAGCAAATAAAGCTAAGAATTTACCAAAAAGAGTTTACATGTATCAAAAATAAGTGCAATCACTAAAACTGCACTTATTTTTTTATATCATTAGCTTTAACCAGATAATTTAACTCATTTTTTAATCTTAAATGATTATATTTATCTTAATCTAGCAATAGCTTCATTGTAATTATCACTTAAACAAACATAAGATCCTGACACAACGGCATCAACATAGTCTTTAACTAACCCAATTGTTTTATCATTAATCCCGCCATCTACTTCTATTCGTCCTTTATAAATAAGGCGCAGCGATTCTAACTTCTTTACTACCTCAGGAAGAAACTTTTGTCCGCCCTTACCAGCTTTAACACTCATAACTAAAACCATATCCACATATTTAAGAAGTGGTTTTATTTCTTGAAGGTTAGTTTCAGGATTAATAGCCAGTCCCCCACGCATACCATTATCTGTAATTTTTAAAATCAATTTCATGGCCTCATCAATATTTTTTAAAATTTCATAATGAACAATAAAATGTTTAAAATTAAATTTTTTACAGTAATCTATATATTTACAAGGATTATCCACCATCAAATGAATTTCTAACGGTTTAGTAAATTTTTCTAAATGCATATCTTCTAAAGTTAACGACCTATTATCTACAAAAGTCCCATCCATAAAATCAACATGAATTAAATCACAATTAGATTTATTTAATACTTCTATCTGTTCATCAATAGGATATTTACTTTTCAAAAAGGATACACTTATTTCCATTGTTCTTTCTCCAAAAAATTTATATAGTTTTCATATCTACTCGTCAGTATTGTCTTCCCGACATTTTCTTTAACGGCACAACCAATTTCTTTATAATGTTTACAATCTTTAAAACGACATTCATACTTACTAAATTCAATAAAGCCATTCTTTAATTCTGAAGAACTAGTAAAATTTAAATCAAGAGCACTAAATCCCGGAGTATCTAATAAGTAAAAATCACTAACTGGATAAATCTCCACATGACGAGTTGTATGAACACCTCTACCTAAAGCCTTAGAAATAGCTTGAGTCTTGATATCATAGCCTCCTAATCGGTTAACTAAGCTTGATTTTCCCGCCCCACTTTGACCTAGAAGCCCAACTTCTTTTCCTTTTAACATTGTCTTGATTTTTTCTACTTCAGTATTAAAAACCACATCTATCCCAATACTTTGATAATATTTTTTTAATTTTTCTATCTCTTCTTGTTCTTCTTTATTTAGTAAATCACATTTAGTAAAACATATCATACTAGGAATATCATGAAGAGCAAGAAAAGCCAGTTGTTTATCTAAAAGATTAAGGGATAAATCTGGCTCTTTTGTACTAGTAACACAAATAACTAAATCAATATTACTTATATTAGGTCTTGTTAAATAATTTTTGCGGGATAATATTTCTAAAATATATTTTTTTTCAATATCAATTTTTACTTCATCACCAACCATGGGACTTATTTCATCTTTGCGAAACTTACCGCGAGCTCTAGCTTCAATAATCCCATTATTCGTTAAAACGCTATAAAGATTACTGATAATGCGAACTATTTTACCCTTATTCACAAACTTCCTCATTCGGGTTACATTCAACCACATCTTCTTTAACATAAATAGTAATAGTTAGACTAGCACCACTAGTAACTTGAGTTCCACTTTGTCTTGATTGCGCAATAATATCGCCACTCTTATAATTACCTGAGGCTTCACTAACTTCTTTAAATTTACAATTAATACTATATTGACTACAGAATTGTTCAATTTGTTCTTTAGTATAATCACCACTCGTAAAGTCTGGATATTTAGTTGTAACATTAGGTATATAAAGAATTACAGTATCCCCTTTAGCAACTTTTTCTCCTGCCTTAACTGATTGATCTAAAATGGACGAAGCATCAACATTAGTATCACTAACATCACGCTTTTCTGGAATAACTAAAATCCCATAAGCAGTTAAAGTACCATAAACAGTATAATAATTTTTACCAGTAAAATCTTCCATTGTAAAGCCTTCGTTACCAGTAGAAATATAAAGTGTTACTTCACTACCTTTAGTTTTTTTAACTCCAGCAACAGGATTAGTCTTGACAACTTTACCTTTTTCAATTTCATCACTAGCCTGTTCTTTTTGTTGATCAGCTATTTTAAAACCTTCATTTTGCAAAGCATTAATAGCCTCACTAATATCAAGTCCAGAAACATCAGGTACTTTGATTTCTGTTTGATTAGTTATTACTGGTAGCAAGACAATAATTGAAGTTATAACTAACACTATTCCTGTGAAAACGGCAAACAAAGTAATTAATACTTTATTATCTCTTTTCGTATTTTCCACCTCTTCTGTTTTTATTTCTTTTACTATTCCTTCTGATTTAGTAGCTGTTTTAGTTGTGTTTTTAGGTTTTCTATCATCATCAAATTCAGGATAAGGTAACACAATTTTAGCTTCGTTTGCTCTTGAATCATCAAGACAAGTTCTTAAATCCTCATTCATACTTCTAGCATCAGCATATCTGTTTTTCGGATTTTTAGCCGTAGCTTTAATAATAATATTTTCTACACTTTGCGGAATTTCAGGATATTTATCTCTAACACTAGGAATTTTTTCTTTTAAATGTTTAAGTGCTATTTCAACAGCATTATCACCTTTATAAGGAAGCTCTCCCGTCAATAACTCATACATTAAAATTCCCATAGAATAGATATCACTTTGTAATGTTGAACCTTTACCATTAGCTTGTTCTGGCGGCAAATAATGAACGCTTCCCATAACGGAATTAGTCTGCGTTAACTGCGTACTATTCATCGCCATTGCAATACCGAAATCCGTTATTTTAACTAAACCACTATCTAAAATCATAATATTTTGAGGTTTAATATCACGGTGGATGATATAAGCATCATGAGCAACCGACAAACCATCAGTTATTTGAAGCATTATATCAATTACTTCGCTTAAAGTTAGGCGCCCTCTTTTTTTAAGAAGTTGCTTTAATTGACAGCCTTCAATATATTCCATAACAATATAATATTGACCATTATCTTCGCCAACATCATATACTTCCACAATATTAGGATGACTAAGACTTGATGCTGATAAGGCCTCTCTTTGAAAACGACGAACAAACTTTTCATCAGTTGCTAAATCACCGCGTAAGACTTTAACTGCTACATTACGGTCTAAAATTGTATCATAAGCTAGATACACATTAGCCATACCGCCTTCTCCAATTGATTTAATTATTTGATAACGATCGTTTATTTTTTGTCCTTTCATTATCATTACTATTCACCACTTTCTTTTACTAAATAAGCAACAGATATATTATCAGTACCACCTCTGGCATTACATTTTCTAATTAATTTAACGACTTTTTCTTCAACACTAAGCTCTGGGTCATTTAAAACTTTTTCAATAGCTTCATTACTTAACATATTAGTTAACCCATCGCTTGATAAAAGAATTGCATCAAATGACATATCAACTTCATAAATATCTGGTACTACATCTTCTTCGCCCCCCAAAGCCTTCATTAAAACATTTTTCTTTGGATGATATTTAGCTTCTTCCTCGGTTAAATCCCCCGCTTGAACAAGTAACTGCACTAAAGTATGGTCTTTGGTTACTTTAAGAAGATGACCATTTTTCATAGCAAAGCCACTTGAATCACCAACATTAGCATATAAAAGGAAATCATGGGTAAGTAAAGCGACTACTACCGTTGTTCCCATACCTTTACTTTCTGGATTATTACTAGCATACTCCACAATATGATGGTTAATCTCACTAATATTATCTTTCAACCAGTTAGTCGCATCATACTTTGTCCCTACAGTAACTAAGTCATTAAATCTTTTTCCTAAATGTGTTACAACCATTGATGATGCAACTTCACCAGCCCGATGACCGCCCATTCCATCAGCAACAATAAGTAAATATTCACCGGCATCATTTTTTAAAATAGTTACGGAGTCTTCATTATGACTTCTTACTTTTCCGGCATCAGTTAAATAAAATGTCTTCACTTTCTTCCTCCTTGCTTCTAAGTTGTCCACAGGCAGCAGAAATATTACTGCCAAACCTTCTTCTAACCGTTACATTAATTTTATTTTTAATTAAAGTATCGTAGAACTCATCAATCTTCTTCTTATTACTTTTACTAAATTCAATATGATTAGTTTCGTTATAAGGTATCATATTGACATACACATTTAACCCCTTTAATAGTTTAGAAAGTTCTTCTGCACAATCTTTACTATCATTTACACCATCTAGCATAACATATTCAATAGTAACTCGTCTATTAGTTTTTGCAATATAATCTTTAATTGCTTTAATTACCTCTGAAATGTTATAAGCTTTATTTATTGGCATTATCTGATTTCTAATCTCATCATTGGGAGCATGCAAACTAAGTGCCAAGTTCACTTGTAAATCTTCCTTACTAAAGTCATAAATTTTGGGTACTAAGCCACAAGTTGAAACGGTTATATGACGCGCCCCAATACTTATACCCTTTGGATCATTTATTACTCTAATAAAGTTCATAAGGTTTTCATAGTTATCAAAAGGCTCTCCAATTCCCATAACTACAACGCTAGAAATTCTCTTGCCTATATCTTTTTCAATTAACAAAATCTGTTCAACCATTTCATAAGCTTCTAAGTTTCTAACCTTTTTACGACGCCCCGACTCACAGAACTTACACCCCATATTGCAGCCAACTTCACTGGAAACACAAACACTTAACCCGTAATCGTGTTCCATTAAAACTGCTTCAATATAATTATGGTCTTTAAGTAAAAATAAATATTTATGCGCATCAACATCATGTTCAACTTTAGCAATACTTATCATATCCGTACTAAAATCATTTTTTAACTTATCTTGAATTTCTTTTTTAATATTAGTCATTTTATCAATACTATCAACTCTTTTTAAATATAACCATTCATAGACTTGTAGAGCTTTAAACTTTTTTTCACCAATACTGATGAAATATTCTTCTAAATCGCTTCTTTTTATTCCATATATATTTTTCATAAATAAATCACTCGCTATCCCTTAAATTATACCAAAGTATTACCTTCTTGAATAGAAATATTTTTAAAACTAACTAACAATTTATATCAATAATTAAGCCGTCAAAATTTTTTTAATTTAGTAATTTGGTTACCAATCAAAAAAACACCCTATAAGAGAGTGTTACTCTGTAACTTCACCATAAGCATAAATTTTTAGAGATATTGTTTTTCCTATTTCACTTTCTGGGGTATCTTCATCAATCCAGATTTTAACATTATGGGCTTCAAAATTATTAGTATTACTTTTATTTAAAAGACTGATATTTTTCTTTAAAATACGACGACCACTGCTATCAGTTTCACAACTACTTAATAAGAAAGGTGTTCCACTATCTAAAGATACTTTAATATGGTCATAACCTAATTTATTTGTACTAGTATCAAGAGGATTGTCATATAAAGCAATATAATAAGTCATGTCTAAAGTACCATTATTAGTAACGGAAAAAGAATATCCTTTTGTAAGTAAGCCTTCATTATCATCAATTGGGGTATTATTAGTTGATATTACGGTACTACCATCATAAGCAGATAATTGCATAATTAAGCTTCCCGATTGAACAGTTTGTTCTTCTGATTGGTCTACTTTCATAAATAAAGCATAACTAGTACCAATAATACCTATTACCATTACAAAAACAGATATGGCAATTACTTTTGTTTGTTTTCTTATAATCGAAGTATAATTCATAATCTCACAATCCCTTACTATTTTATTTATAATCTAATTATAACTTATATTTAAAAAAATTACCATTAATATTTTTCAAGATATAGAAATTTCTAATTTATTTAATTTTTCTTTTCTAAATTTAGATAAAACTAGTCCCATATAAATAAGGAAATAATTCCTATGACTTATTATGTTTATAGATATATAGATTACAACCATTCTTTTAAATTAGCAAGAACTTTTTAACGATTAATTTAATAAAATCTAATACTATTAGTCTTAAAATATTTCGTTTAAATTTCACCATTTATTTATTGCAAAAAATTTTTAGCATGTTATACTAAATATTGAAATCCCTTGGGATTGGGAAAGGAAGTTAAATAATATGGAATTAAAAGGAAGTCAAACTGAAAAGAATCTACTTACAGCTTTTGCGGGAGAATCACAAGCTAGAAATAAATACACTTTCTACGCTTCAAAAGCTCGAAAAGATGGATATGAACAATATGCAGAAATCTTTGAAGAAACTGCTAATAATGAAAAAGAACATGCTAAAATGTGGTTCAAAGAATTACATGACGGCAAAATTCCTACTACTCTTGAAAATTTAGAAGACGCTGCTAACGGTGAAAACTATGAATGGACAGATATGTATCAAGAATTTGCAAAAACTGCTCGTGAAGAAGGCTTTGAAGAATTAGCTAAAAAGTTTGAAGCTGTTGGTGAAATTGAACGCCATCATGAAGAAAGATATCGTAAACTTATTGCTAATATTGAAGGCGGTGTAGTTTTCTCTAGTGATGATGATAGAATTTGGCAATGCCGCAACTGTGGTCATATCGTAATTGGTAAATATGCCCCAGAAGTATGTCCAGTATGTAATCATCCTCAAAGTTTCTTTGAAATCAAAAAAGAAAATTACTAGGTTTTAAGTTATTAAAGTTTAAAAACAGGAGTCAAGTCCTGTTTTTATATTAATCTATACTTACTAAGGTTATCCTAGCATAACCATTGCCAGCGTTTCCTGTCATCGTAGAGTTATCACTATGTGATGGCATTCCCGTATACTCTCCTTTTTCTGTAGTCCATTTATAACCATTACCATCTATCATTACAGTATCTGTAAAATAAAGGTTAGAATAATGGATACTCTGTCCAGTATGAATTATGTTGCCATCCGTGCTTTCTTCCTTAATAGCATCACAACCATTATGTCCAGAAATAAAAGAGGAACCTCCAGCACCGCCAGTCCAAGAAGCAGAGGCACCACCATAATATCCTCCGCCGCCACCATTTGTAACATAACTATCACCAATTCCAAAAGAACTGCCAAAAGTTTGAGTAGACGGATTTAGAACTGCTAAAGTTTCACTACCTGTTTTATCAACATACGAAATCAAACCGCCTGCCGAGCCACCTATAGCAAAATTATAAGTCGAATCAAAGAAACTAGCACCACCACCACCCGCTGCAACCATAATTCTCGATTTTAAAGAATCAAAATTATTCCAACTAGATTTGATTATTCTGACATCAGTAGCACCACCGCCACCGCAAAAATAACGATTAGGCCAGCTATCGCCGTTATCAGCACTACCACCACCATTAAACGAAATATCAGTAGGTCCTTCTGTTCCTTCTTTACAAATATTTGTAGCACCAACATACACATACAAACTAGTATCTTTATTTAATTTTATAAGTCCGTCTGTATAACCGCCATTTCCACCATGATATGTTTCATCATAAGAAGCACCACTTGCGCCCCATAATTCAATTTTATATATTCCCGACACTGGAGCCGTAAATTCCTGCGCTTCACCTGTATAATCAAAATTAAATACAGTTTGCCCAGAATAAAAATATAAATTACATTTAGCTTTCTTAGTTAAATTTTTTAATAACAATCCCCAAGACTCACTATCCCATGACACACTAACATTTTCATCATCACAAACGGCCTTATAAAATTTAGCCTCATCTTTTAAAGGTATTTTCTCACTTAACTCATTATTTATATAAACACCAATAATATCTGTATCTTTTAAATAATTTTTCTTTAAATTAACATTTCTAACACTAACTATAAAAACCATTAAAGATAGAACAAATGCAATAATAATTAAACCTTTTTTCATACTTATTTCTCCTAAAAAGCCGTAATTCCGTCTTCATAGAGTTTGTAACTCTATGAAAACAAGTCTTTAAGCCCAGTATTTATAAGAATTTCCAAAAAATTGACCAGAAATTTTGACTAGAAAAATATTTATTTATTTGACCACTAAACTTATTTCAAGCACCTGCAAAAACTAACATCATGATTAATTTATTTGACTAAAAAATTGACTACAATAAAACAAATTTTACACTTTAAAACCTCTAAAATATATGTTATAGTTTATATATAAATTAAAAATAAAGCCTTAAAATACGCTTTCATAGAGTTACAAACTCTATGAAATTTTAAGTTTTAACCTCAAAAAAGACCAAATAACAACTTCCTAAATATTACTTATTAGCCAAGATATAAAATTATCTTTTTTAACATAATATTTTACTAGGAGGCTTATCATGAATAAAAAATATAACTTCTATAATATTTTATTTATTTTTATCATTGGTACATTACTACATTTCACTTACGCATGGACTAATAACAACTTTATAATCGGGTTAATAAGTCCTACTAATGAATCAATATTTTCTCACACTAAATTATTAATTCTTCCTACTTTTCTTTTTTATCTATTATTTTACCGAAGAAACAAAACTATTCTAAAAAAATCAAAATTCTTTAGTAGCATGATTATCCAATTAGTAAGTAGCATTCTTAGTATGGTCCTAATCTATTACACAGCTAGATATGGTTTTAACCTTGAAAGTCTTATTTTTGATATCTTCTTATTTTTCTTAAGTATCCTAATTGGTCTAATCTTAAGTAATCTTTATTATAAACACAGTAATAATCTTCTTAACTATCAACTATATTCCCTTCTAATAGTTATACTTACAATTCTTTTTACTATTAAACCATTAAACTTTCCATTCTTTAAATAAGATTTAAAAAAACTAGGTTTCCCCTAGTCTCAGACTGTTGACAAATTAAATTTTGTTAATGGTCTTTTTTTAAATCAAAAAATAGTGTATAATAATTTTGTAAG
>CAKOMC010000045.1 GCA_934096535.1 uncultured Bacilli bacterium
ATAGAATTAAAATATAATTATAAATTTCAAGATTTATTAGATTATAACTATGATATTTATAAAGAATTATTAGAAAATGATGATTTATATAAAGAGGTTATTAGTAAATTTTGTTTAGATGAACCTTTTTTAGTTAATGTCTTAGAAAATAAGGATGATACTTTATTACTATTTACTATCAATAAGAAAGATTTAGAAGATAAATTAGTTATAAAAGATGATAAAAATAAACAAAGATATTTGGCACTTATTGGAAAATCCAAAAGAGAAGAGTTTGACTTGTGTTTGTTATACAATGATAAGAACGAAGAGATTAAAATAAGTCAAGTTATTGATTGTTTAAGACAACCGGAGTTTTCTCAAAAAATTAGTATGAATAATGGGCATATTTTAGGAGTTAGTATAGTTAAATTATATGAGGCCTTAGAAGAAAAAGGTTTTTTAGATGATAATAACAGATTAAAAATGGCTTCTTCAGTAGAGATAGATAGTTTAAAAGAAAGTTATCTACATTTAAAAAAAATTTTAACAATTACTAAGGAAGATAAAGTAAAAAAAAGATTAGCGGTTTTAAGAAAGAAAATTAGTAAGAAATTAGGTAAAACTTCGGATTCTGAAATAAATGAAAGTAATAGAGAGCATCATAACTTTTTAATGTATAAAGATTTAAAAAAAGAAGATATTTCTTTAATAAAAAGTAATTTAGAAATATTAAGAAGGGCTTGTTTATATTATATACCTATAGTAGATAATGTTTATTTAGATAAAGTTTTAAAAGAATATGATGCTGACATAATTGAAGGGTATTCTTTAGAAGAAATATGGGAGGGTATAGATAAGAATTTATCTAAATATTTAAAAGATAATACTTTAGAAAAGATAATAGTTGATAAGATATATAAACATTATCAAGAACAAGAATTATTTAAGAACTTTTTAACTACTAATAATAATTTGATGGAAAGGGCTAAAAGGGATATAAAGTCCGACTTTGCGGAAAGAGTTTTAGCCCAGATGCCCGCTAATTATGATTCTTATGCCCAGGCTTATTATCTCTATAAAAGAGTGGCACAAGCTTTTACTTATGATAGTGAGTTTTATGCTGCTAATCAAAGTCATTATCTTTTAAAGCAAAATCATTTATCTTTTGCCGATATTAGTTGTAAAGATGAAAAAAACAATCGTATCGTTTGTTATGATTCCTCGGTTTTATTAGCTTATCTATTAGAAAGAATAGGCTATTATACTAAAGTAGTTAGTGAAGGAACAGGAATAATAGATAAAAAAGTAACAGGACATTGCCATGTCTTAGCCTGGAATGGTAAGTATTTCTTAGAATTAGATTTAACTAGTAATAGAGTGTTTGATTTATATAAACAGAAAACTGATAATACTGTAGAAAGTTTTAATTTAGTTTTTAGTCGATATAAAAAAGATTTTACCGAAGAACAGTTAGCAGTTGATAAGTATTTTGAAGAAAAGTATGATACTTTTAAAGAATATAAAAAGAAGTTAGAAGCTTTAAAAGACGTTTATGGGAAACAAGAGATAGACTTTGAGAAGCGATTAGAGGGTTTTGTAGACTATTTTAAAGAGAATATCGATGATGATTACTTTGGACTAGCAACCTGGCAAGATATAAGAAATATTATTTTTGCTAAGGAGGCTAGGGGATGTGATGTAACATATTTTGGATATAAAGTAAATGATAAGTATAAATTAATGAGAGTTATAACTTTTAATGAATATGGGATTGATTATACTTATGGTAGAAGAAATAATTACTTGTTACTTAAAGATAATCAAGAGATTTATGATATCGATTATGATGAATTAAAGCATTTAACTACTTTACCGCAGTTTAGACTTTTGGGAAAAGATATACCAGGGATAATTGAAAGACAAATAGTTAGGAAAATTAAATAATAGAAAGTCGTATTACTAATACTGTAATATGATTTTTTTTCGTTTTGACTTCCTAAATTATTTATTATATAATGCGGGTAGAATGGGTGGTGTGATTTGAAGAAAAAAGGATTAATTGTTAGGATTATGGTTCTAATAATGATACTTACTGTAATTGGGGGAGAAGTATATTTATTTGTTAAGCCTAGGAAGAATAATTTAGATAATATAAAGGTTGGCGATACAGCTAGTAAGCAAGATAATTTAAAATATATTGTAGATGTTACTACTTCTTATTTAAAAAATGGGTTAAATTATAAAGTCGAGAAGAATGGTACTAGGTATTATGTTTTAATTACGGGTTTAAAAGATAAAAGTTTAGAAAATAAAATTAATACAGAAATCAAGAAAAAAGTAGATGAAAATTCTAAAGATAGTAAGACTTTAGTTTATAACCATGTAATGGCTAGTTTTAGTAATGTTTTATCTATTACTATTAATAAACAGCCTTATGAAAAAGATTATAATGATGAAGATATAATAAATGATAAGATTTATGGTTCGGTTATTAATAGTTATAATGTTAGTTTAACTACTGGGGAAGAATTAAAGATAGATGATTTAATATATAATACTAATGATATAAAAGAATATTTAATGAAGAAGGCCTATGATTTGGCTATTCGGGATGCGGGTTTCTTCTGCGATGGTGGGGCTTGTGAAAATCCTTATCCTGATTATAGTGAGGTTGAAGATTTTACTTTTAAAGTAGTATCTAAGTTTAAAAAAGGGGAATATAAGCTTTATTTTGATACCAGATATATTTATTTAAATATTGATGATTTAAAGAGTAAGGCTCCGGTTTCGATAGATGAAGGGATAATAGATAAAGATAATTGTAGTTTATTTACTAAAGATAGTAAGAAGGGCTGTGTCTATATAGAAGAATGTTATGATAATATAGACAACAAAAAGACTTGTAATAAAATATATATAGATTTAGATAATATAAGAGATAGGGCTACTTTTATGATTGATATGGTGGATGTAGCCAGTAATATTATTATTTATGATAAGTTTATAAGTGATGATAATATCTATGTTAATGAAAGAAAACAAGTAGATAGAAAATTTATAAATGAGAATATGAATAATAATTTTCTAAGAGAAGATAATAAAACATTAATAGATTATGATATTGATATCTATGAAGAAAGAGTAGAGCCTGTAGTTAAAAATTTAGTTTTAGAAGAAATGAAAGAATTACAAACTAATGATTATAATATTTATAATGTTACGGGGGGATATGATAATATAAATAAATATACTTATGTTTATTATAAAGTTTATCATTATACTTTAAAGGAAGAAGATTATATTAATAATAAAAAGGATATTTATTTAAATAAGTTTTATAAAAGAAAAGATGAGATAGTTGGACCTTCTACTTATAAAGAAGAATATGAATTTTTAAAGAATTATAATGATAAGAATAGGGTATATTTTTATATAATTGATAGTAGTACAAGTAAGGAATTAAATAGTATCGATATAATAAATAAAGATTATGATTTAGATAGTTTTATACCTAATGAATGGTTAAGTTTAGGTAAGTATAAAGATAAGAAGGAGTTAATTAGTAATTTATTTGTTACCGTTAATGGGGCTTATATTGCTAAAAATAGATTAATTATAGATGTAAGTTATGATTCGATAGTGCTTAGATATCAAGGAAAAGAAGTATCTTTATGTAAAAATGATTATGATAAGTGCAATGAATTAAAGAAAGAAATATTTGGTGAGTAAGATGAAAGAAAATATTAAGTTAAATAGTAAAGTTTTAGATATTATAATTCTAATTCTTTTATTAGTGGCGGTTATTCTGGCTTTGGTAGTGGGAAATAGATATAAGAAAAATAATGAGGCTGGTGATGATACTTTAGTTAGAGTTGATGCTTCTTTGGCTACTCAACCTTTAATGGATGCTTATGTTGATGGTTTAAAGGGGTATAATTTAAAGAAAGATTATACTAATACTGATCCGGCATATACTAAACTTATAAAGGGAGAAACAGATTTAATTATTGTTACTGAACCTAGTAGTGATGAGTTAAATAGAGCAAAGACAGCCGGAGTGGAATTAGAAGTAACTCCGGTAGTAAATGAAGGTTTTGTTTTCTATACTAATGTTAAAAATCCTGTTAATGGGTTAAGTCTAACTGAGATTCAAGATATTTATATGGATAAAATAACTAATTGGCAAGAAGTAGGTGGCGATAATGCTAAGATAATAGCGTATCAAAGACCAGAAAATTCTGGGAGTCAAACGGGAATGCTCTCTTTAGTTATGAAAGATAAAAAAATTAAAGAGCCTAAAAAAGAAGAGTACATAGAATCCATGGCGGGAATTATTGATGCGGTTGCTAATTACGATAATAGTAAAGATTCTCTGGGGTATTCTTATTATTACTATGCTACTACTATGTATGGCAATGAAAATATTAAGTTTTTAGCAGTTGACGGAGTAAGTCCTAATCACGATACGATTAAAGATGAAAGTTATCCATTAATTACCGCTTATTATATAGTTACTTTAAAAGGTACAGAAAATACAGCGGTTAGTAAAGTAAAGAAGGCTATGTTAGAAAGTAAAGGGCAAGAGATTGCCAGAAATGCTGGCTATATTGAAATTAATTAAATAGATAAATAAGTTGTATTACTTTTTTAGATGGTAATACAATTTTTTTGTACGATTATATTTTTAATATGTTTTATAAAATATCAAAAATAGTTAAAAGTCTTAAATAAATTTAATAAAATTTCGAAAATAGTAAAAAGTTTAAAATGCGTTGTAAAATAAATAAGTATGATATATACTTTATGTAGAGGTGAAAAATTTATGATAGCAAGACCTACATATATTGAAAAATTAAAAAAGTGGCAGAATAAAGATGTTATAAAAGTTATTACAGGTATGCGTAGATGTGGTAAGTCTACATTATTTGATTTATTTATTGAAGAATTAAAATTACAAGGAATTAAGGATAATCAAATTATTCATATTAATTTAGAAGATGCTGATTTCGATTTCCAAGATTATAAGGAATTTTATGATTATGTTAATAAATTAATTAAAGATGAAATTAACTATTATGTTTTTTTAGATGAAGTTCAAATGGTTAAAGATTTTCAAAAAGTAGTGGATAGTTTATACATAAAAAAGAATGTAGATGTTTATATAACCGGCTCCAATAGTACACTTTTATCAGGAGAACTTGCTACATTATTATCAGGGCGTTATATAAAAATAGAAATGTTACCATTATCATTTAAAGAGTATGTTAGTGCATCTGATAATACCAATTATCAAAATCTGTTTTTAGAATATATGCAGACGGGGGGACTTCCTGGTGTTGTCAATATAACAGATACTAATTATAATGGCATAGATAAATATTTAGACGGTATATTTTCAACGGTAGTATATAAAGATATAATGACTAGAGAAAATAGCATGGATAAATTAGAATTAGAAAGAATTTTAAAATTTATTTATGATAGTATTGGCAGTCAAGTATCAATTAATAAAATAAGTAATACTCTTATTAGTAAAGGAATGCCGATAAATTATTATACTGTTGATAAATATATTAATGCTTTTTTAAATAGTTATTTAATATATAAGGCGGAATGCTTTGATATTCAAGGAAAAAAATTACTTGAAGGTAATTATAAATTTTATAGTGTAGATATGGGACTTAGAAGTTTTCTTCTAGGTAAAAGAGCTAATCAAGATATGGGACATATCTTAGAAAATATAGTATATTTAGAATTATTAAGAAGAGGTTATACTGTTTATGTTGGAAAGACTAAAGATTTAGAGGTTGATTTTGTTGCTAAGAATAGAGAAGGATTAAAGTATTATCAAGTGGCTCTTAGTGTAAGAGATGATAAAGTCTTAGAAAGAGAATTAAAATCATTACAAAAGACTGGAGATTTTTATCCTAAAATATTGCTTACAATGGATATGGATTTAGAAGCTGATTATAACGGGATAAAGAAGATAAATGTAGTTGATTGGTTATTAAGTAAAGAGTATTAAAAATAATATAGTCATATTGTGGTTACAGTATGGCTTATTTTAATATTCATTTAACAATTTATAGTATAATAATATAAGATATATGGATAAGGTTATATATACTTTACTTTTAAATAATGATAATAGTATTAAAGAAGTTATTAATTTATCTAATAATAGTATAGATATAGATAGTATAAAATTATTAGGACAATCTATATTAAATAATAATAATATTAAAAAAGAATATATAGGTAATATTTATTTTAATAAATATAGTTATATTTATAGTAATAGTAAATATTTAATTATTATAGATAATAGTAGTATTCAAAATAGTTTGTATAATTATTTATTAATATCTTTAAGTTTATTTATTTTATTCGAAGTAATAGTTTATTTAATTAGCGTGATATTAACTAGTTGGATTATTAAACCAGTAATAAGGAGTTTTGAGGCCCAAAAAGAGTTTATTGCTGATGCTTCACATGAGCTAAAGACTCCTTTATCGGTTATTATGGCTAGTAGTGAGGCTTTAGAAGATAATCCTAATGAGGTTAAATGGTTAAATAATATTAAAAGTGAGGCTAATAGAATGAATATATTAATAAATAATTTATTAGAGTTAGCCTCTTTAGAAAAGAAAGAAACTTATATATTAAAGGAAGATGATTTATCTAAAGTAGTAGAGCTTGCTGTATTAACATTTGATGCTAAAGCATATGAGTGTGATATAAAGTTAGAAAGTAAGATAACTAGTAATATTAAGTTTAATTTTAATACTTATTCGATAAATGAGTTAGTAGAGATTCTACTAGATAATGCTTTAAAACATGCAGATAAAAAAAGTACGATTGTTGTTAGTTTAAAAGAACAAGGTAATAATATAATACTTAGTGTTACTGATACAGGGGATATAATTCCTAAAGGGGAAGAAGAGAAAATATTTGAAAGGTTTTATCGGTTAGATAAATCTAGAAGTAGGAAAGAAAACAGATATGGTTTAGGGCTTGCTATCGCTAAGAATATCGTAATTAATCATAATGGTAAAATATCGTCAGAAAGTGTTGGTAAGGTTACAACTTTTAAAGTTCTATTTAAAAAGTAGGACTTTTTTCATATCTAAAATAAAAAAAGCGGTATTAGAATGACCACTTCTGGTTATAATATATATTTTTTATTATTTTCATAGAGTTGAAAACTCTATGAAAGCGAAAATATGGGTGGTTATTCTTATCTTATAATATAAATATAGCATAAAAACATGGTAATTACTATAGTTTTTAAACTTGTTTATAGTCAAATTTTTAGTCAAAAATTTATGTAAACTTACTAGAGTTTATAAGACTTTGCGGGCGTCAATTAAAATTTTTCTTAAATTTCTATTGTGGTCAAATTCATGGTCAAATGGCCTTTTAGACAAGCATTCACCTAGGGTTTTCATAGAGTTTTCAACTCTATGAAAATGTAAAACAAATGTAAAGACATAATTCGACAATATATATTAATATTCTTATCTATAATAATTCTAGAAGGATGTGAGATTTATTTAGATGAAAAAATTTAATAGAGAAAAGGCTTTAAGAAAAATAGAATTTCAAAGAAAATGGCAAAGATATTCTAGATATGTTTATATTGCTATCCCATGTGTATTATGTGGCATTTTAGGCTTATATTTAGCTTATTCTAAATTCTTTGTTACGCAAGAAAATGATGTGGTCCAGACAAAAGTTGGGGATTTTGTATATGGTGATGTTATTATCAATAATTATGTTAACGGCCAGTATACAGTTGAAGCTCCGGCTAGAGGTACAGGGTATAAAGTAGACAAAATTGTCTGCGATAATGGTGCCGTTGGCGAATGGAGTGCTAGAGATTGGGGACCAATCATATCTAATGTAACCAGAAGAAGCAAATGCAATATTTATTTTGTCGATATTGTTGATAAGGTAAATATTGGTAATGTTGCGGTTCCGCTAGATTATTATGGACTTTGTCCAACAGTAAATGCAGATGGCACCGTAACGGTTACTAAAGTTGAAAGTCAATATGGTTATTTATGTAAAGCTAAAGATGCTTATGGTGATTCATATTATTATAGGGGTAATGTAACTAATAACTATGTAAAATTTGCTGGATTCTATTGGCGTATTATTCGTATCAATGGTGATGGTACTGTAAGAGTTATATATGATGGAACGAGTGCTCATGCGAATGGTGAGTCAAATGAAGATAGACAAATCGGAACTACGGCTTTTAATAGTAGTTATAATGACAATGCCTATGTAGGATATATGTATGGTAAAACTGGTGCATCAACATATGCGGAGACCCATGCCAATACAAATAATTCAACAATAAAGACTTATCTTGATACATGGTATGAAAATAATATTAAAGGAACAACTAATGAACAATATATTGCTGATAATATTTTTTGTAATGATCGAAGTTTTGCCTCAAATAATAGTGGGACAGGTGCTGGAAAGAGTGAAACTGATTATCGTTGGTATAATTTTGCAGATAGTTCTTGTAACAATAAAATGATGTTAACATGTATGCAAAAGAATGATGCATTTACAGTAAATGATACTAGTAAAGGTAACGGTGCTTTAACTTATGGTGTAGGACTTGTTACGACTGATGAGATAGTTTTAGCTGGAGGTTGGAGTTCAAGAAATTCAAATTATTATCTGTATTCTGGAAATAACTTATGGACAATGTCGCCTCACTACTTTTACGGCTACGGCGCTTTTGAGCGGTATGTGTATTCGAACGGCTATGCAGACGGCCACAACAACGTCAGCAACGCTAATGGAGCACGTCCAGTTTTCAATCTGAAGTCTGAGGTTCTGGTGCAAGGTACAGGGACGGTATCTGATCCTTTTCATCTTGCTTCATAGAAGCAAGATTAAGAATACTTGTGCGATGGTTTCACGGCCAAATGAATTATCATTTGGCCGTGGCGAAAATCTTTATATGATATAAGAGCAAATAGTAATGTTATATAAAGTTGGTTTGTCCTATAAATTATTGCTTGTTCTTTTAGACATGTCGCCTAACAACTTTAACGGCAACAACGCTAATGAGCGTAATGTGAATTCGAACGGCAATGCAGACAACAACAACAACGTCAACAACACTAATGGAGCACGTCCAGATTCCTACTAAGATAGATTAAAATCTATGGCACTCAAAATAAATGGCTAAGGCTTTTTATTGTAAGAAGTAGTTTTATGAAACTAGGAGAAAATAACTATTTATGTCTTTAAAACAGAATAAAGATGTTACCGAACTTTTATAAAATAATCTAAAATTAGATTGGAAACAAGGATAAACCAGTGGTAATTAACCCGAACATATAGCATAGATACTTTTAGACATTATTTAAAAGTTAGATACTATGTTGGTAGTATTTAGAGTTATGTGAAAGCATAATTCTAAATGTTTATAAATTAATAGGAGAAATATTTATTATGAAAATATTTAAAAATAAAAAAAGAAAGTATATTATAATAACTAGTTTAGTTAGTACTATTGTGGTTACAGGACTTATTATTACTTATTATAATTCTATTCCAAAAGAGGAACAACTTATTGGAGCTTACATAAATGGTACTTATTCTGAAACTTTACCATCAAAAGGTAGTGGTTATGCTGTAGAAAAAATAGTATGTGATAATAATAATAATGCTAGTTGGGACTATAATAAATGGGGGATAAAGCTTTCTAACTTGGGGACCAGAAGTAGGTGCAATATTTATTTTAAAAGTATAGAAAGTTTTACACTAGCTAATAAAACATTTTATTTAGATGAAGTGCAAAGATGCCCGACAATGAATAGTGATGGAATTGTAACGGTAACTGGTGTTGAAGATACTTATGGTTATTTATGTAAGGCTAAAGATGCTTACGGTGATTCATTTTATTATCGTGGTAATGTAACTAATAACTATGTAAAATTTGCTGGATTTTATTGGCGTATTATTCGCATTAATGGCGATGGCACGGTAAGAGTTATATATGATGGGACAAGTGCTCATGCGAATGGTGAATCTAGTAGTGATAGACAAATAGGGACTACAGCCTTTAATAGTAGTTATAATGACAATGCTTATGTCGGATATATGTATGGTAAAGCTGGTGCATCAACATATGCAGAGACCCATGCCAATACCAATAATTCAACAATAAAGACTTATCTTGATACATGGTATGAAAATAATATTAAAGGAACAACAAATGAGCAATATGTTAAAGGTAATTTATTTTGTAATGATAGAAGCTTTGCCAAAGATAATAGCGGAACCGGTGTAGGAACAAGCGAAACACATTATCGTTTGTATTCTTTTGTAAATAAAGGTAATAATAAGATGATGCTAATATGTCCGCAAAATAATGATGCGTTTACCGTTAATGATACTAATAAAGGTAATGGGGTTCTTACTTATGGCATTGGACTTGTAACAATTGATGAAGTAGTTTTGGCAGGAGGTTGGGGTTCAAGTAATTCAAAATATTATCTATATTCTGGAGAATATTATTTTACAATGTCGCCTATTTCCTTTCGTGGCAGTGGTGCTGCTGGGAACGTTGTACTTGTGAATGGTAACGTAACTGGCATCGGCGGTGTTAACAACAGCGCTGGTGCACGTCCAGTTTTAAATTTAAGCTCTGATGTCTTAAAAAATGGAAATGGGACGGCATCTGACCCATATCATGCGTAAGCGTTTAGAATAATTAATGCGAGGCAGAGAGGTCGCCAAATGAATCATCATTTGGCGACGCAACTTACTTGGTAGAAGAGGAGTTCTTCTATCATTTTTTAGGTGATTTTTAAAGATAAAGATATTACTATAGGGGTGGAATGAAGGAAAGTGTTATATGAAAGTATTAATGTTTAAAGTAGAAATAAATGGATTAAAGAATAAGATATGGAGAGTAATGGAAGTTACTGATAAGATGACTATAGGAGATTTAGCCTATAGTATACTGGCTAGTTTTAATTCGTTAGCATATCATTTATATAGTATTACTTATAAAGATAGAGAGTATAAAAGTTATATAGATCATGATTTAATGTTTGATGATGAAATAGTATTAGATGCTAGTCAAAGTATATTAAGGAATATAGGATTAAATGATAATGATACTATGGAAATGGAATATGACTTTGGATCTACGACAACATTTAAAATAAAGTATTTAGGTTCTAGAGAGTTAGAAGAAAATGATAAAACTTATTATCCAAGTATAATAGACGGTGCGGGTAATGGGATGTTAGATGATGTAAGTGAATTTGATTTAGAAGATATAGTTAAAGATACTGATAAGTTAGGTTATTCTAAGTATCCTTATAGTATGGGATATGAAACTAATAAAATGTATGATTATAGAGAGTTTGATTTAAAAAAGAATAATATAATGGTTAAAAAAGTTTATCCTTTAATAAAAAAGGGATATGAAAATATAGAATAATATTAAGAAAAGAAGTCTTAAAAGTTCCAAATGCCAAGTTGCCCTTTGGCATAAATTGGTTCTTTTAAGACTTCTATTACTTCTAATTGCCAAGCAAAGCGTCCTACTTCATAATGACCAGAGTTATATTCTTCTTTATTTTTCTTAACTTCGTTAATAAAATCCTCATCCATATAAATACAATCCTTTAATAGACATTTACATATAATATGTTCAGGATTTTCTTGAGATTTAAGATAAGTACTTGCAATACTTACATTACTAGCTTTACTTCTTGCTTTAGCAGCATGAATATATATTTCCCCACGATAATTAGTTTTCCAACTTCTAGTTTCATATATTTTTACTTTATCTTTAATTAAAGTAGCAAAAGGTTCTCTTATAGTTAATACTTTCATAAATAGTTCTCCTAATTAAATTATAACAAA
>CAKOMC010000046.1 GCA_934096535.1 uncultured Bacilli bacterium
AAAATTTTCCAACTTTATAATTTTATGATATAATACTTGAGAAATTTATATTGTTTGTGAGGTGAAAAAGATGAAAGTATATAAAAAGAACTTACCAGAAGGCGTTAAAAAATGCTTTGCTTATGAAAAAGGTGTTAAAGTAAAATTAATCAACAAGTTATATTTAGATGAAAAAAAGAGAAATAAAAAACTTGAAAACGCTAAAAAGGCTAACTAATTAGAATGTATTTAAACATTCTTTTTTTTATAATATTTAAAGAAGGCATAAAAAAAGCCATATATGACTATTAATTGCGATTATAGCATTTACGGCGTCTTAATTCTTCTAAATAACAACTTTGGGTGCTGTAAAGATTAACTATTTCATTACCGATTAGAAGAATATTATCTTCTAATTTTTTATTTGGTAAATTTTTAATGAAAGCCATTTCATCAGCACTCAAAACTTTTACAGACATTAATTTACCATGCACTTTCTAGTTGTTTCAACATTTTTGGCTTGTAGTCCTTTAGGGGTTTCTACTAAATTAAAAGTTACATAATCCCCTTCTTTTAAAGTTTTATAACCGTCCATAATAATTTGTGAATAATGAACAAAAATATCTTCTTTACCGTGATTTTCTAAAAACCCAAAACCCTTTTCATTGTTAAACCATTTTACTCTACTTTCCATTTCTTATTCTCCCTTCGCTTAACATAGTTATATTATCCCATAAATAACTTTAAATAACATGTAAACAAACTGTAATAAATCTGTAAAAATACTGTAATTTTTAGATGGAATTTTTAATTAAAAAATTGAACTCAAAGCCTTATAAACTCTAGCTTCTAAAAAAATTTAAGATAATAAAAATTGATGTAATTTTTGTAAAAAAAATATTTAAAAAAAGCAATCATTAACAGACTGCTTGTTTACTTATTATTCTTTTTAAAGAACTCACCGACATCTTTTTCAAGGACAATTGAAATACGATATAAAGTTTCAATCGAAAAGCCCCTTTCGCCTAGCTCTGATTCTATACGGCGAACAAATTCTGGTGAGCGCTCAGCATATACGGCAAGTTGTTCTTGAGTATATCCTTTTTCTAATCTAAACTTGCGAATATTTTCCGCAATGACTTGTTTAATATCAGGATTAAAGTTAAATTTTTTATCGTTATAAACCATCTAATACCACCTATAAATATTTTGCCATTTTTTTCCAATTAAGTATGTAGTCCAGAATGACCGCTTTTTTGTAATAAAAATTATTATTTTGTGCTATAATAAATGTAGTGATGAGGGAGAATTTTTAATATAAAACTTATTAATATTATAGCATAGGGAAAGGATGTAATGTAATGAATAAAAAAAGCAGTTTAATTAATACAAAAGTTGAGGGAAAGGAATTGAATAAGTTTCTTAATAAGACTACAAAAGAATTAAAAAAAATCACTTTAGAAACAGTTAATTTATATAATAGACAATGTCAAGTTTTAAAGAAGCAAATTAAAGCGTTGATTAAACTAGAACCTAATAGGAATTTTGATAGTGCCCATATGAAATGGGAAAAAGAACTGGGAGTCTTGGAGGATAATTATAATTTAATTTTTGATAAGTATCTTAAAGAAAAAAAAGAACTTGATAAAGTTACTAGACTTAATCTTTATTAATAACAGTTATAATTTTGGTTATATAGCACTTTGTAAAGTTTTATTTTGCGAATAATGGTCTTTTTTAGACTATAATCAACATAATGGCTTTGTTGATTGGCTTATTATAGCATAATTACTTTTAAAAGGTAGGGAAAAAGTTAAGACTCATTTATCTTAACTTTTAATATACAATTATAGCGTAAAAATTAAATATTTAGATTTTAAATGTTTTTAGCGATATAAAAAGGCAATACTAATTATAAAGATATAACTTAGTATTACTCTTTTTTTTACTAATAATTCTTATTTACACATGTTATCTTTAAAACTTAACTGATAGTCGCCAATATAAACATCTTTATTTCCACTTAAAGTATTACAAGCAATTATAGTCATATTTTTGTCTTTATCTTTATAAATAGCGGTGCCCCCATCTTTTAAATTAGCTTCTTTTTCTAATAAGTCAGTTACTGATTTAAGACTATTTTCTAATGATTGATTAGTGTTAGTTACATAATATTTAAAAGTCCAACGCCTTTGATGATCAAATATATATAATTCTTTAATATTATTTTCTAAATAGATAGTTCTATTTTCTTTAGTTAGATATTTGTTAAAACTAATTTTATCTTCTTTAACGCTATCTAAAGTAACTATTTTAGCATCAAAAGTATTATAAGTACCACCCTGTTCAAACTCAATATATTTTTTATCAACATTAACATTACTTAAAAATTTTTCTTGGTTTTCTTTACTATTATCAACTAGTGTTACTACTACTACCTGTTTTTCATCATCATAAGAAATAGCGGCAATATTTTCATCTTTTTTAGCATTTTGAAAATAGTTATTAACAACAGTAGTTGTATCTTTATAATTATTTGGTTTATTTTTAGTCTGACTATTACAACCGTTAGTCATTAATATTAGTGATATACATAAAACAATTGTTAAAATATTTTTTTTCATTTAAATTTTTCCTTCCTTTGTTGCAAGTAAAATCCAAGGTGATTTTTTTTCTTCGTTCTTAACTCTAACTATTTTTCCAACTTCTTAGGAAGATCTCTTTTATTAACAGGTATTACTTCTTTAAAATCGAGGCTAGTCTTACCATAACTGTCTTCTCTGTTAGCATATTCATAATAGATATAATTATCATAAATACCTAATACTCGGCCTATCATACCAGTATCAGCATTAGATATTCTAAAATCACCATTATCTATTATTTGCCCATTTGTTAAATCATAAGAAACAATAGTAAAACCAAATATAAACAATCTGTCATCGGTCCAGCATACTAATCCACTCCAAAGATCATTTGTTAATTGCAAATCAAATACTTTTTGATAGTTATTATAATTAATATTTTTATAAACCGCATAAGTTGGCAGTTCTAAATCTTCATTTTCAACCACTAAAGCATACGCATTATGCTCAGATATAATCTTTAAACTTTTACGACTTACCATTTTAGAATAATCAACCATAGTTTTAGTACAACTAGCAATCAAAACGATAATACCAATTAAAACTAATATAAATAATACTTTAATAAGATTCTTGATTTTCATATAATTTTCCTTCTTTTTAATAGATAGTACCACATAAATTAAAAGAAATGTTCTACCGTTAGTAGAGTTAATAGCACATTAAATTATTTTTCCAATACAATCCCTCTTTTCTAATTAAAATTTAACATAATTAAGTTTTAAAAAAAAGAAAGTCTAACTTGCAAAGACTAAAATATTTGGAAGTTAAACTTTATTTAATAATATTATCTAAATAATTTAAGATAGTTCTAAAATTATTATTATATTCTTCTTTAGATAAGTTCTTTATTTGAGATTCATCATAGTTAGATATTATTTCATTTTTAATGATTTTCATATATATTATAAAGGCTTTATCTTTTAAACTGTATTGCCATATTTTAACAGTATTATTATTATTATTATTTAAGATAGTTATAATACCTTTATTAACATTATACTGAATATTATAATTATTATCTTGATAGTTTTCAGAAGAATAGTATAGTTCTTTATCAGGATTATATTTAAAATTATCTCTTATATACTTAGGAACTTCGATGTATATATCACAATCTTTTTTAGAATCTGGACCATTAGAAGAGTTATTATTATTGAATATTAATTCATCGTTAACGAAGGTTTCATTAACATCTAATTTTATTTTACTATTATCAGTACCTATATATAAGTTATTTATATAATCATTAAAGTCCTTAGTTAAAATATACTTATCTGTCCCTAATTTTTCTTGAAATTTTATCGTTTTAGTACCTTTGGGACATAATATTTCTAAATCATTATAATAAAGACAAATGTAACTAGTATTACTATTATATACCATTAAGTCAAAATAAATAGTTCGGTTAATTTTTAGAATATTACCAGCAAGTTCAAAGGAATTATTGTTAGTATTTATAGAGTATACGCGGGTTTTTTTATAGGAATTAAGAAAATAGTAAATAAAGAAGGATAGTAAAAAAGTAAATATAGTAATTAAGAGAGTTATAATATATTTTCTTTTTTGAATATTAATTTTGTTAATAAATATTTCATTTGATTTATGGGGGCTCTTTAAGTTGCCACCAGCATAAATTTCTTCGATGGTTAAGTCATAAAGGTTGGCTAAATCATAAATTTTTTCAATATCAGGAATAAAACGACCATTTTCCCATGAAGATATAGCTTGTCTAGTAATATGCAGTTTTTCCGCTAACTCTTCTTGAGTATAATTATGTTTAACTCGTAACTTTTTTAAATATTTACCGATATTTTCAGCATTCATATAAACACGCTCCATGGGATTAATATATCATTTTTTTAATAGAAAAAGAAGATTTAGAAACAGTTGTAGTTATAATTTTTTTATTTAAATAAACTAACAGTCGATATTAAAGTATTAGTCTTTATAGTATAATTATTTTGAGGTGTGAAGCATGGATATTAATAAAGTAGGAAAATTTATAGCTTCTTTAAGAAAAGCAAAAGGGTTAACTCAACAAGAGTTAGGCGATAAGTTATTTGTTACTAATAAAGCGGTTAGTAAATGGGAAAGAGGACTTAGTTTTCCGGATATAACGATTTTACAAAAGTTAGCGAATATTTTAGAGGTTGATGTTGTAGAAATATTATGTGGGGAACGCGGGGATAAGGCTAAGGTAAATGTTCAAGAAGAGATAGATAAGGCTGTTAAAAAAATAAAAGAAAATCAAGTAAAAAAGAAACAAGAATTAATTAAAAAAATCAAGAAAGCGACTATAATAGTAATTGTTGGTATTGCGATTATTATTACTGGTTTCTTAATTAGATATAAGTTTTATCACCCAGCGGTTATAAAAGAGGGAAATAATCGCTATGAAATTGGTTTCATGGGGTTATCTAAATTAGAAAAAAATGGTTTTGAGGAATTAATAAGTCTTATTTCAAAGACCGAAGAAGTAAAAAATTTAAATTCTAATGTTGATTATTTAAATGTATCTTTAAATAAAAACGGTAATATTGAGAAAATGCGATTTACTTTAGATTTTTTTGATGATAATTATAACTATGTAGGTACTGGTTACTATATTTATGATAATAAAGTATTAGAGTTTGGTTATGAAAGTAAAGATAATTGTAAAGATAGAACCACTTGTGAAATAAATATGGTAATAACAAGAGAATATTCTAAGAGTTTAAGTGTTAAATATTTAAGTAATCAAGTTAAAAGAATTCCTTTAAAAAAGCAAATAAAATTAAGTAATTTGAAACATTATGTAGTTCAAATAAGCGCTAACGACAAATTTGAAGAAGCTACAAGTGTGTTTGATATGCGGGATAATAAAGAAATTCAGGCTTTATCTTATGATGATTATCAAAATGGATTAGGTGGTAGTGTAAAACCAGGAGTTTATTCTCTTATTACTCTTAGCAATGAGGATAGTATGCTATCAAAGGAAATTTATAGATATGTTTTTGATAATGTGGACGGTGATATTAGAAGGGTTTTTAACTCAGCAGAAACTGATTACTATATTAATGCTAAAAAAGAATTGTTATTTACTAGAGATTATAGTAATAATTGGATTAAAACGGATATTGCACCTGATGATGTTACCGAAACTTTAAATTTTTATCATGATATTTCTCTACCTTATCGAAGCTGGTTTATTTCTACTAATAAGTTAATACCAATTGCTTACTTTTATGGTAGAAAGCCAAGATTAAAAATATCAATTGATAATGGGGAGAGCTGGTTTGAAAAAACTTTTAATATTGAAGATGAGGTTAAGTATAAGGAAATATCTAATAGAATTGTTGGTTTTAAAGACCAGAATTTTGGTTATGTTGCCTTAGGTACAGAGTGGACTATGGGTAGTGGCGAATTTAAAATGGCTTATATAACTAAAGATAGTGGTAAGACTTGGGAAGATATAAATTTACCAGAAGCGGGTACTAGTAAAACATTAAAAGATTTTATAATGTATGATGAAAATACGGGGGTATTATTACTTTATAATAATGAGAGTCTTGATTTTCCAAATATGTATATAACAAAAGATAAAGGAAGAAATTGGGAATTAGTAAGTTATAAAGAAGAAGTTCCCGATGAGGTTTCTTATATTAGTAATATAGATGCTATAGATAAGAAAGATAATTACTATATTATCACCTTAAGTCTTGGCGATAGTGCTACTACTAAAATTAGGCTTAAAGCAACTGACTTAATTAATTGGGAATATGATTCTCGATTTACAAGTAGTATTCATTTAGTTGGGTAAAATTATAAAATATTTATATTAGACATAAAAGTCTATAAGTTTGACGGAAAGTGTCCTACTATTTTCTAATAAATTTAGTTATATTTATCCTAGGAGGAAGAAATATGAATCAAGAAAAAATAGGTAAATTTATTGCGGAGTGCCGAAAAAAGAAGAAATTAACTCAAGAAGAATTAGCTGAAAAACTTAATGTTAATATTAGAACAGTATCGCGGTGGGAAACAGGAGTTTGTATGCCAGACTTGGCATTATATGAATCATTATGTAGTACATTAGGTATAACAATTAATGAGTTATTATCAGGAACTTATTTAACTAAAGAAGATTATCTTAAAACTTTTGAAAAAAATATTATTAAGGTTGTAGATGAAGCAGATAAAAAGAAAAAAGTTATAGGGATAGTTAGAAATAGTTTGACCGTTATTTTAAGTATATATATTATAGTTTTAATTTTGGCAATACTTGCTAATGCAGTTACTTTTAGACAAGAATTTAAAGATGGTAATATTAGTATTGAAAAAACTAGTAGTAGTCCAATTAGATTCAATGTTGATGCGGTATCTAATGGTCAAGTAAAATATGGTTATTTAACTAAAGATGATTATACAATAATATTTATTACTAGATATCAAACTATTATGGAGAAACTAAGTGGGGAAAAATATTATGATATTACAGGATATGATTTAAATAATAAAATGTTTGGCGAAGGTATTGAAATTAACGGTTTTGATTTAAAAGATAAGATTAAAGTTTATTATACTAAGGTTAATTTTAAGAAGATAGCGGGGGCTGATAATGAAACTTTAACTAATATTATTAATGATTCTAAATTGTTATATACTGATTAGACCTATAAAAGGTCTTTTTAGTTAGAAATAACTTTAAATAGTTTTTATTAAATTACGAAAAAAAGAGCCATCATGTGCTCTAACTTAATCTTAATATCCTATGGTGTACGCGTTATACCATAAATGTTTTTCAATCGTATAAGAAATCTGACGGTCGCTATTGTTAGAATTATAATTATCTACAATTTTTTGAAGTTTAGCATTTAAAGAGTCATAATTTTCATGAGTTCTAAACCTATGACAAATCATACAACAAGTATTTACAAAGCAACTATTCTCAGGAATATCAATTTTAAAGCCATCACTATATTCATAATGACTTAGATTGTAAGCAGTTTGGCAATTTTTCCCAAAAATATCTTTAGGATTGTAGACAAAAAAGTAAAAAACAACGGCTAATATGGCAAGGGTAACACAGACAATTAAAATTATCTTTTGCTTTTTGTTCATCAGTTAAAATTCCTTTCTTGGCGCTATTATATCATGTTTTTGATTAATGAAGTAAAAATTTAGAAACATCATTACTTATAATCATATTTAGTAATATTATTTTTAATTTAATTGAATACTCTAGGACATTAATTATTTTTTATGCTATCATAAAACTAGGTGATAATTATGATATTGTTTATACACTTTTGTTTCTTATTTATTTGGATTATGTATGATGGACTTATTGCTACGCCAATAACTTTATTTATACCATTTAGTTTAAAAATGCAAAAATTAGTTGCAGAAAAGAAATATCTTTTAAGTACATTTATATCTTTAATACCGGTGGGGATATTCTATTCTTCTAATGCATCTTCGTACGAATTATATATTGATATACTTATTTTATTTATAGCGATAATACCGCTATTTATACTGACTTATTTTATTCTTTATTTACTTGGATTTCTTAATTTTTATTTGAGTTCAAAGTTTTATAATAGTACTATACCTAATGCTATTTTTTATTTATTATATTTATCATATATGACTATTATTTATTTTAGTAGTAATGGAGTAGTTAAGATACTATATAATTTTTTATTTAAAATTTTTTAATAAATGATTAAAAAAATACATCTAATTTTTTATATAAATTAAATGTATTTCATATGATACTCCAATACATGGAGTTAATTTTTATTTGGCAGGGACAGAAGACTTTTAACCCTTGCGAACGATTTTGTAGAGATTAGCCACATTGGTTAAAATTGGTCAAAACTCTAGTAAAATCGGGCTTTTTGCAATAATTTAGGGCATTTCTAAAGTGCCACTTTTTTGACTTTTTTCGTATCATTTCAACCAAAGCATCACAGAAATGGCACAAAATTATTTTTGGTAAAAATTCCGTATGCCACCTAAAAAAGACCATAATACTATATAATTATTATTTATTTAAAAAAAACAAATATATTCTATTATTTTTTAATTTCTATTAAGTAAAAATCATCTGTATTATAGTCTACACCTATAATCCCGCTATTACTCGGCTCATAAAAACGATTTAAAAAAGGATTTATACTAACTTTATTTAACTTGTTGTCCTCTGTATCTAATAGGTATATTTTATTCATGGAGCTAATAAAATATAGATTATCATCTAGTCTAGTTATATTTTTATACTCAGAAATTGGCACCTCAATTTTTTTCTCATCATTGTAATAGCTAGCACCACCAATATCATTTTGATTCTGCATTAAGTATGTATAAAATTTATAATTTTCACTATCATAAAAATCATTTATTACATAATCATCTTCTTTAATTTCATAAGAATATATACAATTTGTGGTTTTCTCTAGTATGTTATATGCATTAATTTTAGCAACACCATTATTATATGTTTCATAATATAAATTATTATTATAATATTTAAACATATTCATGCTAGTGAAGGTCGTACCTGTTTGATTACCATAGTCATAAAATCCAGAAGCTATTTTGCTAATATTACTGTTGCTATCAAGCATTTTTATTTCAAATTTAGAATAACTGTTATTTGAATCGACATAATCATCAACTAAAGTATAAAATAGAGTGTTGGAACTTGAAATAAGTTTTGGCGAAAATAAGGCATTGCTTACCTGACCATGCTCTAATGTTTTTTCATTCTTCAAGTTTAAATCAGATTCTATAATTTTAAAATAAGTTTTATCATCCTTTGAATCATAGTTGATACATGAATAATAAATTTTACCATTAAAAATTGCTACATCCCAAATTCTGTTATTTCCATTGTATTTTATTTCTTTCACTTCATCTTTATCAATATCATATATCAATAAATATTTTGTTACAAAAGTTATATCATTGCTAAGAGTATCATTTAATTCTAGAATAAATTTATTATTTTCTATTTTTAATCCTGTTATATCATCGACATTATTATGTTTTTTTAAATAATTACTTAATTTATCTATCTTAGATGAATTTAAGCTAATTACATCATTTGAAATGCTAAGTAAGTCATTTTGTTCTTTTTTATTGTTATCGTTATTGTTATTGTTATTTAAATTTTCATTATTATCGTGATTACTATTTTTAGTAATATGCAATGATATTTCAAAAATTACTAACGCAAAAATTATAATGATTACTATAAATTTAATGTATTTCCTTTCCATAAAATAAGATTGATTAAACACATTGTGTTTAATTAACTCCTTTCTTTATTATACGCAAAATTACTTAATTATATATCTTCCACTTACATTAACCGTATTAAATACATTAGTCAATAAATCTCTTTGCTCACCGTTGCCATTTCCATAATTATGGCTATATGTGTCGAAGTATATTATAGTTTTATCCATACCAGGATAATCAGACTCTGATAATCCCCCAACTGTTATATAATGGCCTAGATTTGTTTCATTATATTTAACTAGAGTTCTTGTTTTTGCATGTAGAATGATTGGCTTGTTTGCGTGAACATTCTCCTTAACCAGTGACCTAAAACTCGTTTCATTATAATTCTTACCTAAAGTATAGCTATAATACCCACTTTTAGTATATTTATTTAAAACATTTCTTACCAAATAAACATATGCATTGCCATTTTCATCTGTTTTTGTTTCTTTTGCATAAGTTGCTTGAGATTTAGATGTTCCGTTTATGAATTGTAATACTTGTTTAATATTTGCTGGTCCACACCAGTTACTTTTTTCTTGCTTATAACTTGGAATTGAAAGTTTGAAAGTTTGGTCTGTAAAGTATAATAATGAAATGCCATCATTATCATTAATATAATTTACAGTTGAATCATTTTTTATACTTTCCAAATATTCATCTGTGTAAAGTGCACCGTTTTTACAAGATAAATCCAAATCATTAGGATCACTCTGTTGAATTATATAATTATATTCCTCTGCAGTATATTTTTCACATGCCTTTGCATTTGTAGTAAACGGAATTAGCAGTATTAACTAAGTCCAAATATTAATTTCTTCATTTTTTATTTGCTCCTATAATTAGGATACCATTAACCTCCCGCTTTTTTTATGCCTTTAACAATCTTATTTTTTTTAATCACTTTCCTTCTAATTAATATGACAACCACAATAAGTTTTTATCTTATTTTAAATATCAGAAATTATATAAGAATTCCTGATGCAGTTTACATTGCAAGTACAAGACTTAAGGACACAATGGTTGCTTTCAATAATTTATTTCTCATAACTATCCATCTTTTTATTAATTACCTCCTTGGTTTTTATTTTAAGTTATTATTATTAAATTTTGTAGTGAATTAATGGCACATTACCATGTGAATATCATTCACAAGATTTTCAAAAATTTAGCTATACATTCAAACTTAAACCATTGGCTTCATCATAAACAGATGAAGCGGCACCAGTAAAATTAAATACATTTCCTTGACCGCCCTGAGATATTGTATATAACTTGCTTGTTTTTAATGATATGTTTCTTCTAGAATGTTCGTATGCCCCGTATACAGTACCACAAGTTGTCGTAAAAAATGAAACATTTACTTTAAGATTAGATACATTTTCTAATTTGACTGAATAACCAAATCCATGGTTTTTAATATCAGGCGATGAATAACTTTTATTAAAGTTATCACCAATAACATACGCATTTCCAGTTTTTACTAATG
>CAKOMC010000047.1 GCA_934096535.1 uncultured Bacilli bacterium
GGTCTATTTAAAGTAGCTTCAACAGCAGCTTTAATAGCAGGATGGTCTAAAGATTGTTCTTTAACAGCGATAACATCACCAGGTTTTACTGTATATGAAGGAATATCAACTTTGATACCATTAACAGTAATATGACCATGGTTAACAACTTGACGAGCAGCACGACGAGTAGTAGCAAGTCCCATACGGTAAACTACATTATCAAGTCTTGTTTCAAGAAGTTGTAGTAAGTTTTCACCAGTAATACCAGCCATCTTAGTAGCGCGTTTAAATGTTTTAGCAAATTGCTTTTCATTTAAACCATACATGAATCTAACCTTTTGTTTTTCTTGTAACTGAACACCATATTCGCTTAATTTTCTGCGACGGTCCTGTCCATGAATACCAGGAGCATAAGGTCTTCTTGCAAGTTCTTTACCATTTTCTAAAGTAGAGAAACCAAGATGACGAGATTTCTTATATTGAGCACCAGTGTATCTAGCCATAAATAATTCTCCTTTCATTATATTTGCTTTTACTTAGTACGAACCCGAAGATTATAGGGGAGTCTATCTAAATACTTTCTCATAGGCAGAGATAGATACTTATAACCATAAATGGGATAGACACATCAATAAACTTTTAGGCACTGCCAATTAAATGCAAGAATAATTTACCATATCCTTAATTATAAGTCAATCAAACTACGAAAAAATGTATAAATTTGTCAGAATAAATTGTTTTTTTATGGAAAAAATGATATTCTTATATTAGTTATGATAGAGAAGGACAAGAGTGTGTATGAAAAGTAAATTAAAAAAATTTTTTAAAGAAAAAAGGACTATTATTATCTCTATATTATTAGGACTCATTTTAATCGGCTTAATAATATTTATTTGTACGAAGGTATTTCATAAAGATAAAGAAATAACACCAGATGATCCAACTGTATCCGAGTTTGAAAACTACCTTAAAGATGCTATTAAACCATTTGATGAAGATACCATTAAAGATTTTATTAGTAGTACAGATAAACTATCGACAATTGATTCCATTTATTGGGGAGCCATTTATTCAGATAAAATAGGTAATGATTTAAAAATTATGTATACCTTAAGTAGACTAATCTATAATGATTCTGATTTACTTAGTTACATGAAATCAAAAAATATGTTTGATGAAGAATCAGGATTGTCGGAAGTTACATTATCAATCAAATTTATCAATAAAGCTTTAAATGCTAAATTTGTTGATACTAAGATTGCTGCTAATGACGAATTTACTACAGGCTATTATGATGGCATTGCGGCTGTTATGTGTGATACAGAAAATTGTATCGTTTCAGTTAGCAAAGACAAAGAACTTGATAACAGTTCTTTAGGATCATATATATCAATAAAAAGTGATTTAACTAAGAATAAAGAAGGTTATGAAATAACTGCCCAGCATTATTATTATGAATTAGATTTAGATGGAAACTTACAATTAGATGTTTATAATAATGCCTTTAAAGAAAAACAATTTTGTAGTACTTCTATAACTTATTTGTATGCTAATAACTACAAACTTCCTGATAGTTGTGATGCTAATGCCGCTCTTGATAAAACGAAGTATACATTTGATAAAAATTATCGCTTTGTTAAATCAGAAAATATTTAAAAGGAGAAATAATCATGCATAAACGAAAAATATTAGTAATTTTATTAAACATTATCGCTTTTTCTGTTATAGGATTAAAGAATGTTTCCGCAGCTGCTTGTACCTTAGAACAACAAGTAAAGGTTAATAATGAAGCTGGTCTTGTTTCTTATAGCGTTCAGCCTTTTGAATACCACTATAGCAATCCCGATGCTAGTGCTGAAAATAAAGATAGCGATGAGACTCAAATTTCAGGATACTTGGGAATGCTAGAGATTTACAATTTAACTGATAATATTTATGTGACTGTTGCTGATTCTAATGAAAATAGTCAAACAAAATATACTTATAATGATTCTGCTGATGGGACAGTTAGTTTAAGTACTGGTAGTATGGAATATTTGAAAAATTATACAATAAGTATTTTTGCTAGTAATGAAGACTGTAGTAAAAATGCTATTCGAACCATCGACATTGTAGTGCCTCGCGAAAATAGATATTATTACTCTGATTATTGTGAAAATTATCCTGATTACTTTTATTGTTCCCAATTCTTAAATCTAGAAGAAATATCCCAAGATGATTTTAACCGGGGGATAAAAGAGTATGCTAAGACTCATAAAAGTGCAACAAGTGATAATAGAAAAGAAGGCATAATTGAAGCAACTGCAGATTTTGCTAAAAATAACTGGTTAATAATTGCTATTGTTATCATAGTGATTTTAGGAATTATAGCGGGTGTTATTGTAATAAAAAATAAAAAAAGAAAGAAGCAGATAGTATAATGAAGAAATATAGTAAAGCCTTAATATTAATATTATTTCTACTTACTAGCAATGTAGGTTTTGTTAACGCTACTAGTGATGATAATGCTACTTGCTGTAAATACATAACTAATGGTAAAACTGGTTATAAATGGATAAATAGTAATGCTACTTGTGCTAATCCAGTAGACAGCAGTTATTGCAAAGATATACCAAATAATACAGCAACTGCAGAAGATACTAAAGGCTGCTATGCTAATAGTAGTGAATCTTTGTTTGAATATGTTGAAAAATCCAAGGCGCGTAGTGGTTGGCATTTAGTAAATTATGATGAAGCAACATGTAATACTTTTATTAAAAACATTGCCGATGATGCAGCAACAAAAGCTGAACAAAGTGCTGGCAATCAAGTAATTGTTGGTGCTGATACAACTGATGGTTCTAAAAATACTTGTAAAAGTTATACAGTAAAAAGAGTAAGGGAGTATAATAACAGCCTTTACTCCGGTATTTCTAGAGGAAATAATAAATATTTTTATAGTCCTGTTTCTGTTTCATTTAGTGATCCATATACAAGTAATAGAGCTAATCAGTATTATGTTTATCAAACTACCTCTAATTGTAATGATGACAATAAAAATGTTCCGGCATTCTGTATCGATCCTGGTGCTGAAGGTGCATCTATTAGCGGAACTAAATATCGTCCAAGTACGGATTCTATAATTGATAAAAATACTAAATTTGGTCGTGGTATGACTAAACTTTACATCTACTGGTATGTAGAGAAGAAAGACGAAATAATGGCTGATTATAATGGCTCAGCAGAAGGAAAAGAAGACTACTTAAATTATATAATGAATACTATTTCTCGTCTCCTTGTCATAAATTATGGAAAAGAAGCAGGTATTTCTAATATTTGGGCTAAAAAGACTTGGGGTAATGATGAAAAGAAAGCTTGGCAAAAAGGCAAACTAGTAAAATCTAGTGGTATGAACGAAACTTCTTGGAACCGCTTAAATACTGTTTGGAATGATGTCAAGAAAACTGCTGAAGGTAGTGGGGATGTTGTTAGCAAAGAAGATTTAGATAACGAAGTACAATTATATTTAGAACAAGATAGTGTTTCTATGACTCAGTCAAGTGTTGCGGCAAGTTTTACGATTACGATTAAAGCAGATAAAAAATCTATTTTAGATGACATTTTAAATAACAAAAAATATTCTCTAAGTTTAAGTGATGAAAAAGATAACGCTATCGCTCTTGATGTTAGTGATTATAGTATTGGCGAGTGGAAACGCGTAAGTGATACTAGTGCTAATGTTAAAATTGATTTAAAAAAAGCAGACCTTGGGGTCGTAACTGATTCTGTTAATATTAACTTTAGTATTACAGCTAAATCGGAAAAATCTTTAAAAAATATTATTTTATTACAATCTGTTACTAGTGTTTCTCCAAAATATAAACAACCATATCAACAATTTATAACTTTCTTAAATGGTACTTTAGGAAGAACAGCTAGTTTAAAAGTAAATTATGATATAAAGAAAGAAAAGACATCTTGTACACCACTTTATTATACAGATTGTAAGTCAACTGCATCGGTATATCATTTAGTTGAAGGAACGCAATCTCCAGAAATATATAGTCAAATTATGTCTTCAATTAAAAGTATTGATGAATTAAACACATTCGTTAATGATGTAAAGAGCGCTATTGATCAGTTAAAAAACTTCTCTTTATCATTAAATGATTTAAAATTAGTTGGTGGTTTAACTAAGAATGTTTCTGAAAAAACAAGCTCTATTGGTCAATTGATGGTCGAATTAAAAAATATTCTTAATCGTGTTAATGTTAATAATAATAAATTAGCAGCTAACTTAAAAAATTCAATTAGTGATGCTATTGAAAGAGGTAACTACTTAACTTTATTAAGTTATATAACTGGTAGTATTTCTGATACGATAAGTAATGGGGTTGATTATGATGAACTCTTAAAAGAATATAACGAGATACTAGATGCGGCCAAGGTTGCTAAAGAAGCTGGGCAAGTAACTGATTCTACTTATGAATTTTTAACTAATATTAAAAATATGTTAAGTGCTGGTAAGAGTCTCGGTGGTATTAAAAATATTATTGGAGCTGCTACTACATTGGGAAATTATTTAGTTAATAATAAGGGTTTAGATTCTGAGGGAATTAAAGGTTTCTCTCAAGTCTTTACAACATTCACAGGTAATTTAGTAACTAAAGCTCAAGATGGTATGAGCGGTATTGTAAATAGTTTTAATGATATTGCAAGTAAGATTACTAATGTTGTAAATAATGGTGGTAAACTTACAGATGTTTCTAATATTTTTAGTACTCTTACAAGTTCTATAAGTGTTGATTGGGAAAAGTGTATTATTGGCGATGATACAAATGAACCAACCGATCCTAATGGTAATTCTTATACCGTTCAATCTGAAAATAGTTATTGTAAAGTTGTTTGTAAAGAAGACTATGCTATTAAAACTCCTGGTAAATTAGGTACTGTTTATGCTGGGCAAAATATTTCTGTTAATTTAGATAATGTTTATCATGCAACTGTTGGTATGGCTGGTCAAAGAACTTGTGTAACTACTTCGATTGATAATCAAAAATATCTTGATGCAGCTGTTGCTAAAAAAGAAGAAATTAAAAATAAATATAATGAATTTAAAAAGAATTATGGTAAATATAAAGCTGCTCAGCTAACAAACATATCTGATCCTCGTAAACCAGAAATTCAAGAAAGCATTGCGGACATATCTGGTGCTAGAGGTGAACTAGAAAGCATTGCTAAGGGAGTTGTTGAAGCTGGTATTAAGCCATTTATTCAAAAGCTGGTTCCTAATGATTTAGATAAACAGTATACTTATTTAAGTAATTTTAAATCAAGTGATCTTATCTCTATCCTAGTAAATTGTCTTACAGCTGGTGGTACTGATAGTATTACTGATGAAGTGCTTGGAGCTATGCTGGATAATGATTCCGAAGCCAAAAAATTAAAAGACAATAATAAGGATACTTATGAAGAAGCTAAAAAGGCTTTCGTTTCAGGAATTCAATCTGAAATAAAAAATAAAGCCAGCGATATTGCTAAATCCTTAGTAACAAAAGTTGGTGGTGAAGCCTTATTATTTGGTCTTCAAACTTTATGTAATATATCCCAAAATGCTCAAGGCTTGCCTGAACTAATCGGAGCTATATTCAAAGTTCTTGCTGGAGCTTGTAAAGGATGGACTTATGCATCAGAAGCTATAATTACTACTGTAAATACTTTATCAAAAGATGAAAATCTAAAAATCTTATGGATTGAAGATGGCGGTGATTTTGAGTATGATTATCAAGTCCATAGTTATAAAACTGATACTGAAAATACAACTTTAAGTGAAAAAGAAAAACTTTTAAAAGCTCAGTTAGATGTAGATAATTCGACTAATGTTCATGTTAATAAGGGGGAAGATAAATCGGCAAGTTTTAAATCAAATGCTATTTGGATTCCAACTTTAAAAAATAATGGTGCTTATACTGCTGGTTCTGTCAAGTTTGGAGCTACATTCCATCTTAGCCAAATTCAAGTAGCTGTAAATTCATTTAATAATTTTGTTTCATATAGCGGTAAAGCTTATGAAAATATAGCTAATGGTTTAAAAACAGTTGAAGCAGATTTAAAAGAACTTGGTAGTGTCTTTGGAGATACCGAAAAGTTACAAAACGGTAAAGGTGCTTTAGAAGGTTTCACTTTTGATGAAAATCAAAAAGCAAGTTTACTTGCAGCTGCAAATAGAATTTCTAGTTTAATTAATAGTGTTAGCACATTAATTAATAGTGTAGATAAACTTCAAGCTAATGCTTCAGTTTTAACAGATTACTTAATTGATTTTGTTTATGACTTTATGGGAATCTTTAATAATAAATATTATACTATCTCACAAATTCGTCATACTATGGAACAAAATAAAGTAGATTATAATAATTTAGTTGAACAATTAGAAGATATGGCTTCTAACATGAGTGATTGTACTACTTGGAATAATCAATATAAATTTAATCCCAATATAACATTTAGTTACAATTATACTGGTACTTATTTTAGTAATAAAAAAGATTCCAGAACTAATGAAATTAAATTATCTCCAATCAATCAGGGAGATATTGAAGAAGTATATTATTACTGTGATAGTGATGTTGATATAAATGATGCTCAAAAACTTAGTACGATTCTTAGTGGTAAATGTATTACTTCTGATGATTTAATTGGTGGTATTATAACATCTCTATTAGGAAATAATAGTGAGTATGCTGGTATCTTAAAGAATTTAACTGGTAATGTGAAGGCTATTAAATCTTTATTAAGTAATACTAAAAATAAAGATATTCTAAATAATTTTGATGTATCTAATGTAACTTCATTTATTACTAATATTTTAGGTGTTAATACTGATGATAATACCGATGCCAATGATGATACCGTTTTAACAACCAATGTTCCTGGTCGTATATCTTATACTCTTATTAATGGGGGAACATCAATAGGTAGCGTCGGTAATGCCATTAAAACTGATGGGTTAAATGGTCTAATTGTTGAACTATCTAAAAACCTAAAATATACTTTAATTAATGAAAATAACATCAAATATCGTAATGTTGGTCGTGTTATTAAAATATCTCGTGCTGGCAATCCGGGTATAGCTATTTCTGGTATCCATGCTCAATCATTAGTATCTAATGCCTTAGCGTTCCTAGGTGGTAATAGTGAAATTTTAAGTAAAATATCTGATATTTTAGAAAAAACTACGGGTTTGCAACTAATTTATTATAAATCGAGTCAATCTTATTGGACAACAAGTAATAAAGGTATTTATACAACAGCACCAACTTCATCTGATTCTGTTTATATTGACAATGGCGATGCGGCTCTAACAAATCCAGATATTGTTTCTGGAAATGGTAGTGAAAAGAAAGCTGATGGAACATCTTATCCACTTCCACTTGATACTAAAGTTGGTACATATATATATAAGATTAAAATAAATAATGTAGGAGAATATTATAACAATAACTTCTCATTAGGTCGTATTATGGATGATAGCGGTTATATAAGTGGTACTTTTGCTAACCAATATGTATGTAAATATGATGTAAAAACAACACCGGATGATGGTGATGAGACATGTAAAACTATCTTAGAATCTGATGTTTGTAAAGACTCTAATGGTTATTTTAGAGAACAATACATTAAAAATATAAATTATGCTCAAACTAATGGCATTGAAGAAAAATTTAATGCTTGTGTTACAGCTCTTTTAGATAAGAATTGTTGTAATGAAGTAGGTAATAAAGTTCCAAGCGCTAGCGAAGAACGCTATAATCAAGTATGTAGTGATCATTGTTCTGGTGTAACTTTCTATAATGCCATTACGAATGGTGGTACTCTTAATAATACTGATAATAATAATGCTAATTCTGCCTTAATAACTAAGAATGGTACTCTAAACTTTGTAACTAAAGTAGTATCTAATAATAATATGTTCCCTAATGGTGATGCATCTAAAAGCTTTAATTATAAAGGGACGACTTCCGGTTATGAAAATAAAGATGAAAATGGTAAACCACAACCCCAAGAAATTAGTAAAATAATTGAACAATGGGAAGAAAAAGGTGATAGCATTTATGATGCTGATGCGGATTTCTCAATTGATTTAAATGCGGCATGCATTGCTAAAATTAAGAGTTACAATGATGAACAAGAAAAAATTGATTTAGGTTTTGGTGATTACACATTAGGTTCTATTAGTAAAGAGTCTCGTGAATATAAATCTAAATTCTTACAAGATTTAAGAGAAAATCCGGGTACATGTGTAATTAAAGAAAAAACCACAAATTAGGGTAGGAAGGTGAAGAAAATATGAAAGAATCTTATTGGGGTTATTGGTTAGTAATGTTAGGTATCCTAGTAATAGGCGTTATGTTACTTGTAAACAGCACCACAACTGGTACTACCCAAGACTATTATGAATTAAAGGAGACAACATCAGCCGCTATGGTTGATGCTGTCGACTACTCATATTATCGTTTATATGGCGATATTAAAATAGCTAAAGAAAAATTTATTGAGAATTTTATCAGACGTTTTTCTGAATCGGCTACGATGACTAAAAAATATAATATATCTTTTTATGATATTCAAGAAGTACCTCCTAAGGTTAGTGTTAAGATATCAAGTGTAAGTAATAGTGTGAATGTTGCTAATAGTGCTAACTCTTTTGACTTAGTAAATAAAATTGATATGCTTTTACTAGCAGGAGATTCTAATGGCTCAACAACTCCTGGTTCTGATCCGTCCAAACTTGGCATGTGTAAAATAGATATTGATATAACCCTTGCTAAAGTATTTAAAGAATTATTAAAAGATGGTTCCACAAGTTTAATTCCTCAAAATCTAGCTACTAATATTTTAAATGCTAAAACAAAGCTTTCTAACTTGACTAAGTGGGCTAAGAAAGATGAAGAACTTACTGGTACTGAAGGTAATTATTGGTATGAATTTATTGATGCTTTTACTAGTGATTTTGATGAATCAATGGGTCAAACTAGAGATTCAATGGGATTATTCGTTGTCTATGATCCAACCAGACCACAAGAAGCTGGACATACATTTAATGGTTATGATGATGAAAAATATATTGAATATCGTGAAAGTGGTATCTTAGGGTATGCTTATTACAATAGAGAATGGATAAGTCATGATTAAGGAGAATAAAAATGGATAAAATAAAAGAAGAAATAAAAAAGGTCTTATCAAACAAAAATACTTTAACAATTCTAATTGTTATCATTGGTATTATTTGTTTATATGCAATTTATAATTACCGAGTAACCCAAGCGGTAACGACAATTCGCGTTCCTTATGCGAAAAAAGAAATTACTAGTCGTAGTCAAATTACAACAGATGCCATTGGCTATACCGAATTACCTAAAAGAATAGCTAGAAACCTTGGGGTTGTAACCTCGACTGCTAATATAACTAATAACTATGTAAAATATGGCGAAACCATTCCTGCTAACAGTTTCTTTTATAAAGATTATATTGTTACTTTTGAAGAAGCTACAACTAATGAATTTTCGGATATTCCGGATGGTTATACTGCTTATAACTTAGCTGTTGATATCAACTCAACTTATGGTAATTCTATTTATACCGGCAATTATGTTGACTTATTTGTTAAAGCAACTTCTAATGCTAATCGTGTTATCTTTGGTCGTTTAATTCAAGGTATAAAAGTTTTAGCCGTCCTAGATTCTAGTGGTAATGATGTTTTTGAATCATCAACTGAAACTAGAACTCCGGCGCAAATGTGGTTTGCGGTTCCTGATGAATTATATACTTTATTAAAGAAAACCGAATATATTGGGGGAATTACAGTAATGCCAATTCCAAGAAACGCTAGTTACTCCGCAACTGACCGCGATGCAACAATTGATTCCCAATACATTCAAAACTTTATCTTGTCAAAATCAATTACGGTTAGTCAAAAATTCAGTACTAATACTGATACTAATCCAAATCAAGATAATACGAATACAGGAGAGTAGAAAGGATATTTATGAAAAATGCACTAGCCCCCTTAAAAAGGTTTATTCAAAATAAAAATACCGTAACTATTATTTGTATAGTAGTTGGTATCTTAACATTAGTAATCGGTTATAACTACCGTGTTAATAAGAGTATTGATTTAGTAAGTATTCCTTATGCTCTAAAAGAAATACCTCGTAAAACTCAAATTACTAAGGATATGATTGGTCATGTAAAAGTACCTCGTTCCCTAGTAACCAATGCTAAGAATATCATTCAATCGGATAAAGAGTTAATAAATTATTACTCTAGTTATTCTACAGATATTCCTGCTAAAAGTTTATTTTACAAAGAAGCAGTTTTAAAAGAAGAACAAATGCCTGATTATGCTTTTACTAATATGCAAGATGGTTATACGGTTTATTCGTTAAAAGTAAATAATAAATCAACTTATTCTAACCGTTTCCGTCCGGGAGATTATATCGATCTTTATATGGAAGCTAAAGATAATAATAAAGTCATGATGGCTATCTTAGTTAAATCAATTAAGATTAAAGCTATCAAAGACTCATCAGGTAATTCTATTTTAGAAAATACTTTATCAGGAGGAACTCCTTCCGCTCTACTATTTGAAGTAGAAGATAGTTTATTTGATTTATTAAAGAAGAGTGAATATGTTTCTAATGTCGAAATTATTCCGGTTCCAAGAAACTCAAATTATACCAAAGAAGAAGGATCAACAACTGTTTCAACTGAGGAAATAACCAATTATATTTATAATAAAACGGAGACTATAACAAATTAGAAAGAATGTGGTAAACAATGAATGAAGCAATATTTGAGCAAATGGACTTCGGGCCTTTGGCAGAATTTTTAGCCGATGATGATATTACCGATATTTCTTATTCTAATAATGGTCAAGTTTGGTTAAAAACATTATCGAAGGGAGTTTATCAAGTTGAACGCCCCGACATTAATAATACTTTTATGGAAAAGTTAGCCTTCCAGTGTTCTAATGTTATGGGTAAAACATT
>CAKOMC010000048.1 GCA_934096535.1 uncultured Bacilli bacterium
TATAAAAAGTTCAATAAAATTTAACCTATAAGGGAAGTCATAAGAAAATTACCTTATAGGTTTTTATTTGGACATAATTAAAAAAATATATGTTAAAAATACTAAACTATACGTCTATATTCAATTACTTTCTTTTTTGTAAACGACCAATCTAAAATCTTTTATTAAACTTCCTAAAAAGGGTTAAGCTCAAATATTCACTAAAAAAGATTGAATATCATAAAAGATACCAATCTTCTAATAAATGAATTATTTTGCTCATCTAATAATTTTTCTCTTAATTTTTAATTCATTCCTTATCATCTAATAAAGTTTAATAAAACAACTTTTCTTAATCTAATTATCATAATTAAATAGAATTTTAAATTTTTATAAAAACTTCTTTAAATTTTCAACTGCTTTCTCCTGCATCTCTACGTATTCACGTAATAGGGAAGTGATATCTTTCGGAGTATCTTTATGATTTAAAAGCCTTCTACCTTCAATAATTCCCATATTTGTACCTTGTAAAATTAACTCAGCAATTTTTGAAGAACTTTCATCTACCAATAATCTAATTTCTATTCCATACCATGTCATTACTTTATTCATTGTACTTGTTTCATGCGGAGAAGCATCGCTATAATCAGGATAAATTTTTTTGATTTTTTTATAAACACTATCATAATCTTGATATTGCTTGGTTAATTCTTCCTTTAAAGCTTTATCATTAACTTTTTCTAATGTAAAAGCAATTGCATCTTTTCCCATACAAGCACCTTTACATAATTCATCTAAAACATTCTTTTCATTTTGATTCATTAAACATCGCCTCCATCCTTATTATTTTCATAATATCTTAAAATATACATCTCATAAATTCTTATCATCTACCAATCCTTGATATTTTATCTTTTTATGTTGCTGTTTTCCTTGAAACAATCTTTTTCTTATCGTAATTGTTCAACTTAGTACGCGAAAAATTTTAGAACTACTTTTTATTCTGTTTATCTTAACTTATAGTTTTGCATATTATACTTTTAAACCACCGCCAATTCCTTTATTTGCAGACCAACTAACTAACACTTATGGTCTAAAATAATTACCTTTTTCTTCCTTTCCAAATCAAACTAAGTAAAATAGTTCCAAAAAAGATATAGTATGAATAAGCTTTAACATATAAAATATAAATATAATTTCTATTTAAAAAATTATTTACCAAGATAAAAATACCTATTAAAATTAGTACAAAACTTGTTTTATTTACGTCATCTTTCAATACTTTACTACAAAATAAACTACCAATAATAATATTAATTATCCATTCCATAATTAATATATTTTCGACATTACTTATATAATCTAAAATATTAATCTTTTTAAGAATTAAATATTCTGGAAAACGGAGAATACTAGCAAAATCACCACCATATATTCCTAAAATAACAAAAATAACAAAAAAAATACTTAAACATCCTAAAATATAACCAATACTAACATCTTTAAATTTTAAATTATCTTTGTATTTCAGTAACATTAAATTAGGGGTTAAACTAGCTCCTGTAAAGACAATTATGCCTTTTATAAAACTAGTAAAACTGGTTTTAAAAAAAGGTAATAAGTTATTTAAATTAATCAAAGAAGGTAATGAAATTAACATAAAGAAGTATACAATAAAAGAAAAAACAATAAAAATTTCACTACATCTACCAATTACTTTCATCTCTTTTTTAATTCCAAATAAAGAAACTATTACTAGAATAATTAAAATTAAAAAGGGTGGAGTATTATAAAGTAAATAAGTACTAGTTAAAATAGTATCACCGAGCCATACAATACTAAGCGTAAAAATAGCAATAATAATTTCCCATAATTTATTAATACTGCCCTTTTTATAAAATAAATATAATAAAAAATAACCAAGTAACATTCCTAGAAAACTATTTAACACTAACGTATTATTACTAATTCCAATTAATAAACTTATTCCTCCTCCTAAGAATAAAACTCTTGTTAGAAGAAAACTAAGTATTATATACTGTTTCTTATTGATCATGAATCACCTCATATATAGCTCCGTTTTTACTGACTTTAATGTTTGTATTTATTTCATAGTTAACGTTATTTATATTTTTTTGATACTTTTTATAATAAAGGTTTTTAAAGCCTAAAACATCAGCTTCATCATTTCTTGTAACTTCAATAAATTCTTTGATTTCCTCATATATTGCTTTATTTATTTCTTTTTCTAATTCTTCATAACTTTCTTGTTTTTTTAAATCAATATCTTCGTTTATTTTCTTTACTTTGCCTAAACCTCTAACATTGATTATAATTTTATCTTTTTCAACTTTAAAAGTAATTTTTTTATCATATATACTTAAGATATTGTCATTATTTTCAAATTCAATATTTTTACTTTTTAACATTAGAAAGTTAAAAATACGATTATTATATTGGCCCATCATTTTATCTTTTTTAAAATAGCCGATATTTTCTAAGTCAACATTTTTGCCACTTATTTTGACATAGGGTAGGGCAATGTCAACTTTATCATTATATAGATTACTAGCAATGATATCAATATTATCTAAGGTATCAGCATCCATATTCGATTTTATTGTATCAACGATAATATTACTTATTGCATCGCCATTATTACTTGATTTTAAAATTTTCTTTGGTTCTTTAGCTACAATAGTAAAAAATGATGTACTAAGACTAATTTCTCTAACTAAATAATCAACGACATCACTAATTCCTTTTTCGGCTAAATCTTCGCCAATAATAAGTAATTTAACATGTTTTAAATAAACACTTTTACCGGCATTATTAATTGCTTTATTAATTGCTTTAGCAAACATCTTATCTTGTGCTTTAACGATACTTGTAGTTGCACTTTCACTTTTTTTATTTTTGATTGTTTCAAAATAAACGACATATTCATCATCAATATAGTCAACACCAATACTATTAATAATATTAATATCATTTAATTCTCGATAATCAAAGCATCCCGTTACCATAAATAAACAAAATAAAATAAGTATTATTTTTTTCATCTTTTCACCTTATATTCATTATTAGATAATAATTTACTTCGTTTCATATCTTTACTTTTTCTTAATACTGTTTTAAATAAGTATGTTTTATCAAATGGCGTTAGGGGATACAAATATGGTTCTTTAAAACTTTCCATACTAGCTATTTGCAAGACAATGATAAATAAACAACAAAGCATGCCATAAAGACCAAAAAAGCAAGCACTTATTAATAAAGCTAAGCGATAATAACGTAAGCCGTTAATTAAATCACCATTCGTAAAAACTAAAGCTGAGATGAATGTTAAACCAATGACAATAATCATAATCGGACTAGCTATATTAGCATTAACGGCTGCTTCACCTAGAATCAATGCTCCTAATATTGAAATTGAACTTCCATAACTAGAAGGAAATCTAATATCACTTTCACGTAAGATAGAACAAACAAAAATCATAAAAATAGCTTCAAAAGCTGAGGGAAAGGGCACACCATTCCTTGCAGACTGAAAAGATAGTAATAAATTTAATGGGATAGCTTCTTGATTATAATTAATAATTGAAATATATAAAGCCGGCAACAAAATGGTAATAAATAAGCAAGAAAATCTTAACACTTTTAAAAAATTTATATTAATAGGTTTAACATACAAATCTCCTTGAGGATTTATAAAATCTACAAAAAAAGCCGGCATTATTAAAGCATAAGGTGAATTATCCGCTATTAAAACAATCTTTCCTTCTAAAAGAGCACTACTAACTTTATCCGGTCGCTCTGTTTTTAAAATTGTTGGCAATGTATCTTTTTGGTCCCCAATTAATGTATGTAATGACTCAATATCAACCAAACCATCTATATCTAAAGCTTCTAGCTTCTTTTGAATAAATTCGACATGCTTTTTCTTGGCAATTCCTTTTATATATAGTAAAGATAACTTCGTTTTACTTTCACGCCCAATAAAAAAATCTTCATTAATCAATTTTTCACTTTTTATTCGTCTTTTTATAAGTCCTAAATTCATTACAATATTTTCGTTAAATGAATCTTTAGGACCATTTACTGAGGGTTCAGAATCGGGTAGTGATACAGCCCGATATAGTTCAGCTTTAACTTCACAAACTAACATTTCTTTATCATTATAAACTAAAGCATAACCATTTAATAAATAAAAACTTATTTGTTTTCGTTCCGTTAAAATAACAATACTAGGTCCACTTACCACATCACGTAAATAAATATATTTTTGATTTAAAGCAATATTTTTTAAAATGTACTCATTTATCTTATCACTACTACAAAGACTTTCTAAGTAAACTGCTTTAACATCGGCATTACTTTTATATTTTAAATCACTACTATTATTAAATTCTTTTTTTAGATACTCATACATAGCTATCACCATTTTTATTATTACCAATAATTACTAAAATATTATTTTCTATAAAATAAATAAGAAAAAATATCATAAATAGTTTATAATAAGATTGAGGTTTTTTATATGAATGACATTAAAATAGAAAAATTAGATAACCAAGGTCGTGGTATTTGTTATATAGATTCTAAAATTACTTTTGTAAAAAATGCTTTGCCTGGGGAAATTGTTAACTTAAGAATAATTAAAGAAACAAAAAAATATAATGAAGCAGTTGTTACTAAGTATTTAACAACAAGTTCTAAGCGTATTCAATCACTATGTCCCTATGCCGATAAATGTGGTGGTTGTCCTCTTCTTACTATGAATTATGAAGATACGTTATTTTATAAAAAAGAAAAATTAGAAGATATTTTTTATAAGTATACTCATCTTACGATGGACATACCTATTATTCCTAATCCTAATCCCTTACATTATCGTAATAAAATAACTTTAAAAGCTATTAATGGTTCTTATGGTTATTATGAATCTTCTTCTCATGATTTTATAGAAATTACAACTTGCTACTTAGCATCTCCGGAAATAAATGACCTTATTAAAGATTTTAAGTATTTAAATTTACATAATGGCGAAGTAACGATTCGTTCTAACTACCATCAAGAATTATTGATTTGGTTAAAAACAACTGAGAATCCTAAGATTGACATTAATTCACTAAAAAATAATCATAAAATAGTTGGTATCATTTTAAATAATGAAACAATATATGGTGAAAATAAATTTGTTGAAATAATTAATAATTATTTTTATACCGTCTCTTATGATTCCTTTTTTCAAGTAAACCGTTATGTTTGTTCTCTTATCTTTGATGAATTAAAAAAGTATGTTAATAAAAACGAAGTTATTTTAGACTTATATTGTGGTGTCGGTACCTTAGGTATCAGTGTTTCAAAAAATGCTCGTAAAATTTATGGTATTGAAATTGTTAAAAATGCTATTTTAAATGCTATTTCCAATGCTCAAATTAATAAAGTAGCTAATGCTTATTACATGCTTGGCAATACTTCTAAAGTATTACCTCAAATTAAAGATCAAATTGATACTATAATTGTTGATCCCCCCCGTTCGGGTTTAGATAAAACTTCTTTGAATAATATAATCGCTTTTAAACCAACTAAGATTATTTATATTTCTTGTGATCCTATTACTTTAGCTCGTGATTTAAAAGAACTTTTAAATTTTTATGAAATAAAGACTTTAAAAGGCTTTGACATGTTTTCATATACTTACCACGTCGAGTGCGTGACTGTGCTATGTCGTAAAAGCCTTATAAAATAAGGACTTTGTAAAATTTTAAATCTTAAAAATTTCATTTTTTTTGATAATAAATTAAAAAAATTATAAAAAAATATACATAACCTAGTTTGCGTATGGTATGTTTGCACATACTACCTTAAAGATGTCTTAATGGCATCTTTTTTTTATGTGGACTAGGAGTAACGAATAAATTACTTATAAATTTAAAAATATCATAACGAACGAAATGAAAATTGTATTTTATTCATTTTTATATTCCCACAAAAATTGGATACATATCCATTATAAGGGTTACTAAAAAGATGAGTTGCGTTGATGAAAGAAGGTAAGATTATAGCAATTTCTAATTAAAATATTTTTTTAAAAATTTATGAAAGAAATATTATATTCTTCAGAAGACAACTAGTAATATTGGTAAATCTTTTTAAAAAGTTTACCGCAGTTTGCTTAGAAGGAACAATTATTATGTTATCTTGTCTTATATTTAGTTTGTTTGCCGTAATATTTTCAAGTATAAACGGGTAACTCTGGTCAGAAAATACATAGAAAAATCAATATTTAATATGATAGTTTAATTGAAACTATAAAAATTTTAGATAGGATATTAAGAAAAATAATGTGATTATGATATAATATTTTATAAAAGTTATTAAATATGACATTAGATTAGATAAATAGTAATTTGTCGAAAAGAGTGGAGATGTAAATATGGCTTTTGATTACAAAAAAGAATATAAGGAATTTTATATGCCAAAGAATAAACCTAGTATTATAGAAATTCCTAAAATGAATTATTTAGCAGTAAGAGGTACAGGAAATCCTAATGAAGAAAATGGAGATTATAAAAATACAATAGGTTTATTATATGGCATTGCTTATACAATAAAAATGAGTTATAAGGGTACACATAAAATAGATGGTTTCTTTGAATATGTTGTTCCACCACTTGAGGGTTTTTGGTGGCAAGATGGAATGAATGGAACAATTGATTATAATAATAAGGGTGCAATGCATTTTATATCTATTATTAGATTACCAGACTTTGTAACAAAAGCAGACTTTGACTGGGCTATTGAAGAAGCAACTAAAAAGAAAAAACAAGATTTTTCAAGAGTCGAATTTTTAACCTATGATGAAGGAATATGTGTTCAATGTATGCACATTGGTAGTTATGATGACGAGCCAATAACAGTTGAGTTAATGCATAATTTTGCAAAAGAAAATGGATATGAATTAGATATAACGAATACAAGATTACATCACGAAATATATTTAAGCGACCCAAGAAAATGTGATGTAAGTAAATTAAAGACAGTTATAAGACACCCTATTAAAAAAATAAAGTAAAGTATAAATTACAATTTAGTAATTAGTTAGATAAATAGTAATTTGTTGAAATGGAGGATTGAATATGAAAAAAATATGTATTAGCGTAGGAATTGTTTTGATAGGACTTATTGCAATGGGAATTATAACAAACTATATAGATAGTGGTAGAGTAACAACAGGACATGAGCCAAAGTATTGTATCAAAATAGTTAATAATGATGGCAGTAAAGTGACATATTGGGGATTAGGTTATAAAGTTATTAGATATGTTGGAGTATCGCCAAATGAACCTTATGAAAATAATATTGGCGTTAAAATGGGTAGTTGGTTTATGAGATACGAACTAGAACAAAAACTTAGTGCAAAAGAAATCAATAATTATATTATTAATTATTTAGAAGATAATAATGATATATCTAATTTTGCATTCAATTATGTTGATGATATAACTAATAAAGTAATAGTTGGTTTAATAAATAATAGTAAAGAAGAACAAGAAAAGTTTATTAAGAAAGTATTTATTGATGATGAAGCAAAAATATTAGATGCTATAAATAATCAAGAAATAATAAAATTTGTCGAATCTAAAGATGTTTTTGAGGGAAAAATCATTGTTGCAGAAGAAAACTATATAACTGTTGAAGTATTAAGAGATAGTAAATCATTTAAAGTGAAGGATAAAGTAACAATGAAAATATCAAGGACAACAAATGGTAAAAATGATTATTATGCAGTAAATAATAAAGTAAGAGTTACATTTAGTGGTTTAATTGAAGATTCAAATCCACCACAAATCAATGCAGTAAATATAGAACTTATATCGTAATGCAAATTACAATTTAGTAATTAGTTAGAAAAATAGTAATTTATCGAGTAGATCAGTTTTAAGATTTACTCTTTTTTTGACATAATTAGAGAGAAAGAAAAATAGTAATTTGTCAACTAAACCATCAGTCGAGAACATAGTTAGTAATAATATAGTATAATTATTGTGAGGTGAAAAATTATGGATAATAATAAAATAGGAAAATATATTGCATCTCGTAGAAAAGAAAAAGGATTAACTCAACAAGAACTTGGTGATAAATTATTTGTAACTGATAAGGCAGTTAGTAAATGGGAACGAGGATTAAGTTTGCCAGATATTACTATTCTTGAAAAGTTAGCAGATGAATTGGATACAGATATTTATAATATTTTACAAGTAGAAAAAAAGAATAATATAGATATTGAAAAAACTTTAAATGATGAAAGGAAAAAAATACAAAAAGAATTATATAAAAAAATAATTATATATATATTGCCTATAATTTTTGTTAGTTGTATTATATTTTTTAAACTTATACCTTTTGGCTATAATATTGAACATCCAAGATATACACATACTGAAAATAAAATGATTAATCTAGGTGTTCCTAAATTTTCGTTCTTAATGAAAAATAATGAGAATAGTTATTCTTATAAGAATTTTAGAGGTAAAAGTGTTTTAAAAAGTGAATTGAAAAGTTATGTAAATACTTTAGAACATATTTCTTGTAATAATACTACATATTTTTATGATTCTGATGCAAATATTACTATTATTGATTATGATGTTAAAGGGAACATAATTTATAGCACCATATCTTATAATATTAGAAATGGGAATTATTGCAATGAGTGGCAAATAAAAGAATATTCTAATAGATTAGGAGCATTAAATACATTTCGTACTTTATATGCTGAAGATTCAAATTTAGCAATATATTTTCTTCCTAGTTTAAAAATAAGTGATAATAAGAATAAGTGGGTTGCTACTTTAGATATTTATTATAATGATGGAAAAATAAAAAAAGTAATTGAAAAATCATCTGGGAAATTTGAAATAAAAAATAATGAACTTATCTATTATAGAGATAAAATTATAGATCATGAGAATAATATTGAAGTTCCAAATGTATCAGCATTTGTTATAAAGGAACAAAAATTAATATTAAAAGAAAATTATCTCAAAGACTATGAAAAAGGTATTACTTTAAAATAAGGTGATGGATTATGAGAAAAATATTTAATAAAATAAAAAGGAATATACTTATTTGTGATTTAATTTTTGTAGGTATAAACATACTAATTAATTTTATATTATATTTAATGAATGTGAGATTTAGATTATGGGTTATTATCCTTATAATTTTAATATCTGTTATTGGATTTATTGTTGGTATATTCCAACAAATATATCTATCTTCTGATAATAAAAAGAGAACTATAATTTTATCATTGTTAGGCACTATACCTATAATTATACTTATTTTAATTTCTTTACCTATTGTAGGTTTTATTGCAATTTTTAGTTATAAACCTGAACATACAACAATGTTAGATGATAAAAAGTATGTAGCAGTTGTTTCTTCTTTTCTTCATGTTGATGTTGATTATTATGATTACTATGGATTTTTATTGATGGGTACAAAGGTAAAAGTACATGGTTATTTTGGTAAAGGTGGATTCGATCCTTTTGTGAATCCAAATGTTGCTGATGGAGTTGAATATACATATTATGATAATAAGGGAAAAACAAAATCCAAAAGAAGTGAAACATATATTAAGGATAAAGATGGACAAATAATAGATAAAAACGATTATAATATAGACATAGATAAAACAGGTAAATTTGATGATAGCGATAATTATTTATTACCTGAAAATGAAAAAGTGTTATATGAAAAGAAATTTAATGAAACAATTTTAAGAATTGGAAAGGTTGATGATGTATTAGGTCAAAATATGTTGGTTCATGTTTTGAGAAGTAAAGATAATGGTAAGAATTTTTATGTTGTATCAGAAGATGTAATTCAAGTTAGTAATGAAGCAAAATTTGTCTTTCTAAATGAAAAATTAGGATTCGTAATTAATACAGGTAAAATTTATTTAGATAATAAAAAAGTTGGTTTATATATAACTAATGATAGTGGAAAAACATTTATTTCTTCCAATTTTAAATATACAAATGAAAATGCTGATTATATAAGTGTAGAAAGTATGCCTTATTATGAAAATGATGTTTTAAAAATTAAATGTTCAGTATATCAAGTTAATTCGACTAAAGATGGCTATGAAAATAAAGAATTAATATTTATTAGTAGTGATAATGGGTTAAATTGGAATCTAGAAAATAATTAAAGTTATTATTGAAAGTGAGCGAAAATATGATGAAGAAAATTATTATAATAATCTTGCTGATATTTATTATAATTGGAAGTATATTATTTATTAATGAAAAAAAATAATAAAAAAATTGAAGAACAAAATAATAAAAGGTATGAAGAAATAAAAAAAGATATAGATACTGAATTAAAAAGATATTTGTATGTCATAGCGCCAAAGTGTCAACCAAATAGCGGTACACCATTAATAACACATCAAGATTTAGTTTACAATGCAGGTATGAATAAGGAAAAATTTTTAGATATAGATAAAAAATCATATTGCAAAGCATATATTAAGGCAAAATGTGTTGAAGTTGGGAAATGGGATTGGGATATAATGATAAGTTGTAAGAATTATACAGATGATGGTTATGTAGATTGGAATGAAGAATTTGAGTCAACAAATTGATAAATTACAATTTAGTAATTAGTTGGAAAAATAGTAATTTGGTACTATAAAAGTGTAAGAAGTAGATCTAGTAGTTAGGTTGAAAATTACACTTCTTTTTATTATGATTGTAGTAGGATTGGTTAACGTATAGTAATTGGAGTTAAAGTACTCGTCCTA
>CAKOMC010000049.1 GCA_934096535.1 uncultured Bacilli bacterium
GCTTTTAAGCGAGGCAGTAATAAGAGCCTTATAAGGCGTAAAATGAAAACCACCAGCTAAGCTGGTGGTTGATTTTTTGTAAACTTATTTAAAAAATTCTATTGACATTATTATCCTAAAATGTTATTATACAAGGCAATTAAGGGGGCAAATTTATGGAAAGTAATATAGTTGATGAAGAACAAAAAAGATTAGAAGAAGAGAAAATCGATGGTAGTATTAATCATTTTGATAGGTTAAATTTACTTCCGTCAACTAACTTGATGTATGTGAAATATGCTTTTTTAAACAAATTGTCGATGGAAGCCAATGAAAAATTAACCATATTTTCTATTGAAGATATGGATGTTACTATTAAAGGTTATTTAGCGTTAAGCAATAAGGAAAAGTCTGAAAAATATATTAAAAATTTAGAAGCATATAATCAAAAAAAAATAGATGACGCAAAAATCATGTATGCCCAAAAACTGGCTGCTAAAAAACATTCTGCTCAATATCATTATTATGTAACAAGAAGTCAGATTGAGTGGCTAATAGAGGTTGGAAAGACCAAATATAGTATTAACTATGAAGTGGATTTTTCGAATGTTGACAACGAAGCTTTTTTCCAATTACTAAGAAATATATATGATTCCTTATCTCGCAAAAAGCAAGATTATTTGCTTAATGGTAATTCTGATGAAAAATTTGTAAGTTCATTAAAAGAAGTAATCGATAACTTAAAAGATATTATTGATACTTTTAAGAAAGATATTGCATTGATTAAAAAAATTTAAAGATAATAAAAGAAAGAAGATAATAATATGTACCCATTTGATTTTACAAAGTCCAAAAATTATTGGAAGATTTTAGGCTTGCCAACTGTTGATGCAAATAATCGTATTTCTAATGATATGAGTATGCGTCAAATTAAAATTCAATTTGATTGGAAATTAGATTATAATAAAAGAAAAATTGAAGAATTAAATAATCAAGTTGCTAATGCTAATAAGGAAAGCAAATTAGATCCAGATTTTAGTAAAAGATTAGAATCGAATTTACTTAACAATTTAGATGTTATATTAGATGTTATAAATGCTTATTTAATCTTTAGAGAACCTATTTTGTTTTATAAATATAATTGTTTCTTAAGTGAAGAATATGCTTATTTTACAAACGATCCTTATTGTGGATATAATTATTTATATAAGAAAGATTTAGATTATGAAGAAAGAAGTCATTTTGCTAATAAAATAAATGAAATGAATGCTTCCTTATATGAAACATTTTCCTCATTAAAAGCAAAAATTTCTTCATCTACAGATATAGATATAGAGAAAGCCATAAAAATTCAAAATCTTATGGATGCCATAAATGTTGGCCTTAAGGATATTACTGATGTAGAAAAGAAAATCTTAGAACATGGTAGTTTTAATCCTAATGAAGTATTTGAAAAAGGATTTAGAACAGAAAATGGTTTAAAATTTAATTATCAAGAAGACTATATATTAAAGCGTAGATAGTCTTCTTTTTAAATACTTTGTCATTTTTCTAGTACTTATTAGAAGTCTTGTCGAAAGCCTTTAAATTCATTAAAATTTATAGTATCCTTTAAACAGGTGAAAATATGGATGAACTATTAAGTAGCTGTGAAGGGTTAGTTAAAAAAGTAGCCCAAAATTTCTATAATGTTGATAAAGAAGAATTATATCATGTTGGAAGAATTGGCCTTTTTAAAGCCTATCAACATTATAAAAAAGATACCAACACCAAGTTTTCTAGTTTTGCTTATACCTATATCTTTGGAGAAATGTATGAGTTAGCGCGGATGAAGAAAGCCATAAGTCCTCCCTAGAGAAGTTTTAAAAACCGCTAAGTTAGTCTTAAAAACCAAAGAATACTTAGACCAGCTTTATAAAAATGATACTCCCTTAGAACAAGTAGCAACTTATCTTAATTTAAGTATAAGTGAAGTTATTAATGCCCTAAGTAGTCTAGATACAACCGTCAGTCTAGATGAAATAAGAGATGAAGATACCAACCTTTATAATAAACTTTCTTCTAAACCTTTAAATCTTGATATGCAAATAGATTTACAAAATATGATAAATACTTTAGAAAGTCCGGATAAAGAAATAATCCTTTTGCGTTATTTTAATGATTATACTCAAGAAGAACTGGCTAAAATGTTTCATATGTCGCAGGTAAGTATCTCTCGCTTACTAACGCGAAACTTAAAAAAATTAAAAATTGCTTATAGCGAAGTATAAAATTTAAAAAATACCCCCATAATAACTATGGAGGTTCTTTTATGAATAAAGAAGAATACGCAAAATTAGTAAAAAAATATACACCGAGTGAGGATAAGTTAAAACATGCTTTAATTGCTTTTATAGTTGGGGGGATAATTGGGATACTAGCTTGTTTTATCTATAATATTTTAATGAAGTTTGATATTAGTACGAAAGATGCCAATATATGGACACTTCTAATAATTATTGCTACCTCTAGTTTATTTACGGGCTTAGGTTTTTTTGATAATTGGGTTAGTAAAACTAGATGTGGTTTAGTTATTCCTATTACGGGATTTGCTCATTCTGTTACATCAGCCGCTTTAGAATATAAAAAAGATGGACTAATTACGGGGTTAGGAGCCAATATTTTTAAGCTTGCTGGATCCGTACTTTTATATGGAATGATAAGTGCTTTTTTACTTACAGTTGTAAAGGTGGTGTTTCATGGCTAGTTTAAAATTTAATAATGTTTATATTAAAGATTGGTATAGTATTGCAAGTTCTAATGAAACTTTAGGACCTATTAAGAAATATAATCAAGTAATTGCTGATCATTATTACGGGGAAAAGACTTTTGAGCGTGCCGAAATGAGGATGCAAAGTACAGTTATCGATAATTTGATAAAGAGAAATGATTTACAAAAGGGAATTGATTTGCTTATTGGTGGGGAACTTTCTAATCAGTTATCACTTACCAATTTTACGGTTAGTAAATATAATATTCCGTATTTAGGAGTTTATTCTGCTTGTGCTAGTTTTAATGAAGCCTTAATTATTATGAGTATTTTTTTAAACGACCGTAAAATCAAGAATGGATTATGTTTAACAAGCAGTCATACCGAGGTTGCTGAAAGACAATTTAGATATCCGATTGAATATGGAGCACCAAGATTTAAAAGAAGTACGATGACCGCAACGGGAAGTGTCGGAGTTATCTTAGCTCATGAAGGTAAAATTAAGATTAACAGTGCTACTATTGGTAGTTCGGTTAATTATGGAATTACTGATGTTAATAATATGGGAGCAGTAATGGCCCCAGCCGCAGCAGAAACTTTAATGAAACACCTAAAAGATTTAAAAATTTCTGCTGACTATTATGATTTAATTTTAACTGGTGATTTAGGACGAACGGGGTCTAAATTGTTTTTAGAAATTTTGAAGAAAAATAATCTTAATTTAACTAATTATCAAGATGCAGGCTCGATGTTATTTAAAGAAAAAGATTTTGAAAACTCTGGTTCTTCGGGACCTGTAACATTACCACTAGTAGTATTTAATAAAATTATTCAAAATAAGAAGTATAAAAATATTCTTTTACTTGCAACTGGCGCCTTGCATTCGCCAACTTTAGTTAATCAGCACGAAGAGATACCGGCTATTAGTCATGCTGTTTCCTTGGAGGTTTTATGATTTATTTATATTCATTTTTATTTGTTGGCGTTTTGTGTTTAATTGGGGAGATTATTTTAGATAATACGAATTTAACTCCCGGACATATTACATCTTTGTTTGTAAGCTTGGGGGCGGTTTTATCTTTTTTCAATATTTACCCTTGGTTTGTAGAAAAAGTTGGGGTTGGGGCTTCTATTCCGATAACTAGTTTCGGTAATTTACTTTATCAAGCCTGTTTAGAAGGGTTTCACACGAAAGGCGTTTTAGGAATGTTTACTAATCTTTTAACTACTACTTCAGCTGGAATCAGTGGGGCAGTAATATTTGCTTTTTTAGTAACCGTATTTTTAAATCCTAAAGATTAAGATATAGAAAAATTAGAATATAGGGACGAGTCATCGTCTTTTTTTGGGGGATAGAATCTAATAAATTGGGTTGGTGGTTATTATAGTACAATTCCTAGAAAAAATGTTAGTGAAGGTGTTGAAGATACAGCAAGTGAAAAAATGTGTAAAAAGTGCTTGAAAAGGTCGAAAAAATGTGTAAATTTGGTCAAAAATAGTCAGAAAAATGTGATAAAGATAAAAATGATTAAAAATTAACTAATAAAACATAAAATGACAAAATATTTAGAAATCACCATATATAGTAGTTATAGGTGATTTTTTTATGACTGTCTATATTGACTTAGTAATACTCCTTAATTATTTCTTTGATACTTTAATCCTTTTAACAGTTAATACAACCTTAAAAAGAAATGTTCCTTTAAAAAGAATATTATTAGTATCTTTACTAGGGGAACTTAGTTTATTTGGTTTGCTTTTATCTAATAAATACTTATTTATTCTTTTAAAACTAGAAGTAAGTGCTATTTTAAATATATTTACTTTTAAATATAAAGATATCTTTTATACAACTACTAATATCTTATATTTTTATATGATTAGTATTATTCTAGGAGGATTTATTTATTACTTAAAATTAAATAATTTATCTTACCTTTTTATTTTACTATTAGTACCTTTAATCCTTTTTCTTTATATTAAACAAAATTTAAATATGAAAACAACTATTAGTAAAACATATCCTTTAACTATTTATTTTAATAATAAAAGAAAGATATCTTTAACAGGATTTGTAGATACCGGCAATAAATTAAGAGATCCCATAACTAAGAAGTGGGTAATATTAGTTAATAAGAAACTATTAAAAGGAGTAGTTAGAATTAGAACTCCGATTTATGTACCATATTACTCTTTAAATAATAAAGGCTTAGTAGAGTGCATTAAACCAGAAAAGTTAGTTATCGAAGGAAGGGAATATACAAACTTTTTAATTGGACTTATGGACAGTAAAATAATGATTAATAGTAGTGATTGCATTTTAAATTTAGAAATATTGGAGGAATTAAATGTTTAAGAAAATTATTGAATTATTAAAAAGAAAATATAGTGAAGTCTTTTTTATTGGTAGTGATGATAAGTTGCCACCACCATTAAGTAGAGAAGAAGAGCTATCTTATTTAGTTAAAGCTAAGTCAAAAGATATGGAAGCTCGTAATGTTTTAATTGAACATAATCTTCGGTTAGTAGTATTTCTAGCTAAAAAGTATGAGTCAACTGGTTATCCTTTAGAAGATCTAGTTTCCATTGGATCGATTGGTTTAATAAAAGGAATTAATACTTATAAAATAGATAAAAATATTAAACTAGCTACTTATGCTTCAAGATGTATTGCTAATGAAATACTAATGTATATTAGAAAAAATAAGCGTCGTAAAACAGAAATTAGTTTAGAAGATGCTCTAAATTATGATAGTGAAGGTAATGAGTTGCATTTAGAAGATGTAATGGGAACAGATTCGGACTTAGTTGCCGATGAATATGAAAGTAAAGAAGAAAAAGTTTTATTAGAGCAAGAACTTAAAAATTTAGATTCTAGAGATAAGGAGATTATGATTATGCGATATGGGTTATATAATACTAAAGAATATACCCAAAAAGAAGTAGCGGATAAATTATCTATTAGTCAATCTTATATTTCCAGAATCGAAAAGAAAGTTATTAAAAAATTAAAGACATTACTAAGATTTGGTTAAAAAAGTACTTAGAAACTACTGTTACTAGTAATTTCTAGGTTTTCTTTTGTTTAATTTAAGGTAAAAGGTATATTGTTTTTTAGAGCGTTGGTTTCATCAGAAGTAAAATCTATATCATTATGATAAGCCATTGCATCATTAAGTATTTTATTATAAATGCCTATATCTATAGTTATTGGTTTATTTTCTTGGCTTTCTATATCATTATCCTGTGTTACTATAATTTTTTTTTCTTTAGTAATTATTCTTTTACTAAGTTCTTTTATTTCTAACTCTAATTGTTCTTTTTCTATTTCATTATCAGTTTTATTATAAATATTCTTATTTATTAAGCCATAGACTATACCTAAAAGAAGGACTAAGGTAAGATTTAGTTTAACATTATAGAGAAAGTATGTAGTAATTAATGTAGTAATTAATGTAGTAATTATGGATATTATGGTTCCTTTAAATAATAGGCCATATACTTTAGTTTGTCTATTAAGGATTAATTTATATTTTTTGGAATCTAATTCTTTTTTTAGTTCTTCTATATTATCTAGGAATAGTATTGCATCTTTGGTATTCATATTTTATATGGTCCTTTCTTGAATGCAGTTTATTCTATGCTATATGTTATCTAAAGTCAAATGAATTTTTTGGAGTTTTAATACGGATTAGTAAAATACCAAAGTATATAAGAAATTTTCATAGAGCTTTAAACTCTAGAAAAAGTGTAGAGCTTGTAAATGGTATTCAAGTGATCATAATAAGTATTATTTATTTTTAAATGGAAATAATAGTAGTAGGTGGATTTATGTTTCAAAATAATAAAATGTTTTTAATAGCGGGAATGATTTGCATTATGTGTTTAGTAGGAATAGGTATATCTTGCGCTTATTGGAAGTTTACTTATACCCAAACTGATAAGAATATAGCCATTAGTAAGTGTCTTAAATTAGAAATGAGTAATGAATCTAATGCAATTAATTTAGATAATATGTACCCTATAAGTGATGAAGAAGGAAAGAAATTAACACCGTATTCTTTTAAAATAACTAATACTTGTTCTATGTCAGCATAGTATAAAGTTAATTTAGAAATGTTAGAAGGTACTACTTTAAATAGTAAGTATTTGGCTACCTTTATTAATAATGGAGATATTAAATTATTAAGTAGTTATGATACTACTAAAACCATTATAAGTAGCTCTGTAGAATCAAGGACATTAGACAATAGTGTTTTAACTCCTGGGGCTTCTAAAGAATATAGTATTTCTTTATGGATGGATAAAAGTGTTACTTTAGCCGATGATGCGGAGAATAAAAGTTTTAAAGCCAAAGTAGTTATAGATGCCTCTATGTATACCGGTGTTGTAAATAAGATTGTTGCTCAGTTAGATACGACTGGTAAGTGTCCAACAGTTAATAATGATGGAACTGTAAATGTAACCAGTGCTGAATCTGAAAACTCACTACTTTGCAGTGCACCAGATAATTATGGAACTAGCTATTATTATCGTGGCAATGTTACTAACAACTATGTTAAGTTTGCTAACTTTTATTGGCGAATTGTTCGTATTAACGGCGATGGTTCAATCAGAATGATATATGATGGAACGCCAGGTTCATCAACATATGAAGAAACACATGCCAATATAAATGATTCAACTATAAAGAAATATATTGATGCTTGGTATGAAAAAAATTTAAAAGATACAAGTTATGAACAATACTTACATGACAATATTTTTTGTAATGACCACAGCTTTGCGGCAAATAACAGTGGTACGGGAGCCTCAAAAAGTATTATATATTATAGATGGTATAATTTTGCAAAAAGTGATTATAATAACAAAATGATGTTTAAATGTTTACAACAAAATGATGCTTTTACAGTAAATGGCAATCACATAGGAAATGGTAATTTAAAATATGAAGTGGGTTTAATAACTGCAGATGAGTTGGTACTTGCTGGAGGTTGGAATTTAAATAATAGCAACTACTATTTATATACTGGTCAAAATAGTTGTACAATTTCCCCTAGCGATTATGCTCTTTATGGAATTATCGGTCATCATATATATTTAAATGGAAGTGCTGGTTTTAATACTCATTCAGATCGAAAATATGGTGTTCAGCCTATTATAAATTTAAAACCAAATTCTTTAAAATCAGGTGATGGTACTATAAATAATCCATATACAGTTACCACTGAATAGTTGGCAATAGAAAGAAAATATTGTTAATATCATATATGAAAAACTATAGCTGATTTTGACAGTTCAACAAATTTAAATAAATAGCTTTAAAGCTGTTTTTTTAAATTAAACTTATTTTCGACATATTATTTAGAATAATTATTATAAAATTTAATTGGTGATTATATGAAAAAAACTATTATCATGATTATTTTAGCTCTTGTAGTTGGTTTTACCTTTGGATTCCTCTTCTTAAAAAAGTTTAATACTGAGACAATAACTGAAGTAAGTAATATTAAAAGTCAAGTCTATGCTTTTCAAATAGGAGTTTATAAAAATAAAGATAATGCCTTAAATAGTGCCACTACTAATAAGGGAATAGTTATTTTAGATAATGATATTTACCGAGTTTATATTGCTATTTTAAAAGATGAGACTTTAATAGACAATTTAAAGGATTATTATGATTCTTTAGGAATAAACTATTATTTAAAAGCTATAAATGTATCTAGTAAAACAAATAATATTATTGATAATTATGAGTCTTTACTTAATAATTGTGATAGTAGTAATTATAGTATGGTACTAGATAGTATGTTAAAAGAAATAGATAGTAATAATTTATAAAGATAGTTCTCATTGAAAATCAGTGTCAAACATTTTTTTTGTATTTATGTCTTTTATTAGTTAAAAAAATACCAATTAATCTTTATTGTCATTGGTATATCTCTTATCTTTGGAAAGCTTTAAAACTGGCCCCTTATTTTCAAACACGGGATTACAGATGTCATTTTTAAAGCTATAATCTTCTTGAAAACTAGGACTATTGATGGTAACTTTAGGACTTTCTTTTTCTTTTTCCTGTTCTAAATTAGTAAGTTGATTTTTAAGACTTGGTATTTTAATGTCTACTATTTCCGTTATCTCATTTTGAATGTTTTTTAATTTTTTCTTATTCTTAAAAGGATTACCAAACATTAATGTTGGAATACCAACAGTTGAAACTATATAAAGAATATTAATTAAAGGATTGCTAACTACAGCTATATCAAGAATAGCTTCAAGTAAAATAACACCCGTAGTTACGCTAACCGAATAAATAAACCCCTTTATTTTTAAAAGAGTAATAGTACCACTAGTAAATAACTTATTTAATTCTTCTTCTAATATATTCATTTTTTCTTCAGTTAATTTTCTTTTTTCTTCTGTATTTATCATATTTTCTCCTAATAAACAGTATTGTATTTTTATCATTTAAAGAAGTCAATACTATCTTTATATACTTATTAAATAAAATAACTTTTAATTAAGATTTTTAACTTAAAAATTGCTACAATAATATCTAAGGAGAGATGATTATCTTGTAAAAAATTTTAATAAATAAAAATACTTAACAGGATACTCAGATACCAGAATTAATAAATTATGTATTTTACTTAATAGACAAATAAATAAGTTAAAGAATTTAATAGAAAATTAATAATTGGATAAAGTCTAGATAATAAATTTAGGCTTTTTTTAAGTTTTATTAAAACTTTTGAAGGAAAAGAGAACTTACCCGGTAATATATATAATTAGAGGGACAATTATATATAGAAAAGAGTACTTATATGAATTATAAAATAAAAGAAATGCAAGAAGAATTAAAACCAAGATATCGCGCCAGAAAAAAAGGAATAAGTAATTTAAGTAACGAGGAACTATTAAGTCTTATTATTAGATGCGGGACTAGAGATAAAAATGTTAAAAATTTATCAGTTGAAGTATTACAAAAAGTTGGGGATTTGAGTAATTTTTTAAATATTGATATTAATGATTTAATGCAAATAAAAGGTATTGGCGAGGTTAATGCCCTAAGTATTATGGCTTCTATTGAAATGGGCAAGAGAGTATTAAATTACCATAAGGAAAGAATAAAGTTAATTAGTTCTAAAGTGGTTTATGACTATATCAAGTATGAATTTCTAGGCTTAAAACAAGAAAAAGTTCTTAGTATTTATTTAGATAATGCAAAACAGTTAATTGAGTATAAAGAATTATTTTTAGGAACGGTTAATGGTTGTTTGATTCATCCTAGAGAAGTATTTAAATATGCTGTTATATTATCAGCTTCTAGTATTATTTTAGTACATAATCATCCATCTGGTAATTTAAACCCTAGTAAAGAAGATATAAAAGTTACTGAGGAATTAATAGAGGTTGGTAGTAAACTTAATATTCCTTTAATAGACCATATTATAGTAAGTGATAAAGGTTATTTAAGTATTATAACTAAAGAAAAGTAATATTTTATGTATAAATTTTAGTAATATGCGTAAAATAGCTTGATTTTAAAAATTTCATAGAGTATGCAACTCTATGAAA
>CAKOMC010000050.1 GCA_934096535.1 uncultured Bacilli bacterium
TAGTACTTTCTTTGGCAATAGGATTATACCATTTTGAAACTCCCTTATAAATTAAAGTTAATTTACTACCATTTAAGCGATATAAATCGCATGTACTACTTTTTTCATCAAAGTTTTTAGTTGCGTACATTAAATCATCATTGATATAAATAAACGAGTTAACATCATCAGCAATCTTACTATTGATAATTCCATTATATATAATTAATTTACCTTGATTATTTTCATAATCTTTTAAATAATAGAGACTATTCTCTGTTTCTGATATCGTAATATATTCTTCGGATACATTTGTATTAATAACAGCAGATTTACCACCACTAATATATTTTAAAGTATTGGAATCATTTTCTTTTTCTAAATATATTAGACCAATATCACTAGTCATATCTTTAATTGAATTAACTAAAGACTTAGTTATTAGTTTATAACTTGTTGCTTTCTTATTACTAACTTTACTGTAATAAAGATTCGTATCTTCACTAAAGTAAATACCATCACCACTTAGTAATTCTACTACTAAAGTATCATTTACATTTTCTTTAACTAAAGAGGCTTCAGTATCTGCTACCTTATAATATAGACCATTTTCTTTATTAGTTTCAATGTCTTTTTTAAATTCTTCTAAAGAGGTATAGTTAGATAAATCAAAATTATTATTCCAATTCATCTTCGTATAAATTAGTTTACGATCACTTATATCATCTAAGTAAACCTTATTAACATTACTAGCCAGTAAAGTCTTTGTCTGGTTATTTTGATAATAAACATCATAAGCTAAAACAGTATAATTTTTAGCATAATCGCGCATTTCATTACGCACAGCAATTTCTTTTTGTAACTTTTTATTTTCTTCTAATTCTTCTTTAGTCGCATTATCAGTATCGAGCGCTACAAACCTTTTATCACTACTCGCTTTACTATCTTTAATATTATTGTAAATATTAATGGTATCCGTTGTTTTAGTTGTATAAATAAATTTCGTAAAGTTAGGATTATAACTTAAAAGTTCTTCAATGTTAGTTAGAACTCTATCATTGCTAAAGTCAGTAAAGTTATATAGATAATAGTTTAAAGACTCATCTTGATTTAAATTAGAATAAAGCATTTTCTTACCATCTTTACTTAAAATAATATCTTCATAAGATTTGGCAACTGTATCTATGGTTTGAGTTGCTATATCTTTAACTAATAAAGAATTATCTTTTTCATAAATAACATAGTCTAAAGATACATCTAATAATTTAGTTACATTACTATCGACTAAATAAGAAGAAGCATTTTTTCGGTTATAAATATATAAGTCCTTGTTATTTTCAATATAATAAACATACTTATCATCACTACTAAAACCATAACTTGAAGCCTTATTAGTAAGCATTTTTTTATTTTCGGTACTCGTTGTATCTAAAAGATATAAGGTATTTTTATCCGTATACAAAATATAACGAACATCACTATTAGCATAAACAATATCTGTTTCATCAATATTTGTAATATCATTAACATCATTATTTCTGGTAATTACCATCAAACGATTATTAGCTCCCTTAAAAACAATTGGATAATCGGGAGTAACATTAGTGCGGAAAAGACTACCAACTAATAATAAAAATATAGCCAAAAACATAGTACTAAAAACAATTAAGTAAGACTTAGTCGATTTAACAATGTGATTATTTTTTATTTCTTCTTCCGTTATTGTCAAATTTTTTTCTTTCTCCTTCTTTTGCAAGCACACATCACCTCTACATATATTATCTTATTAATCATGAAAAAAGTCAATTTAACTTTGCATTTAAAAGTAACTTTACTCATAAAATTTAAATTATTTTAAAATATCATAAGATTAAGGTATTTATGCTTTCTTTATTTTTTATTTATCTAAATTTTTGCATGAAGTTAGAAAGAAACGATCCGTCATCCCAGAAATATAATCTATTACTACTCTTTCTTTAGAAGTGTTTTTCTTATAATCAGCATTCATATATTTATAAAAGTAAATATAAATATCACTAGTTTCTTTTTCTTCTTGTAAATCTTTTAAAGCACTGTTAAATAGTTTTTCCATCATTTGTTGCCATTTTTCTAAAGTATCTTTACTATTAGCTTGACTATAGATGTGTTCATAATTAAATTTCTTTAATTTTTTTAGGTTTTGAAAAGCTGCACTACTCATCTTGATATAATCTTTACCATAACTATTAGTTATAATATCATTAATAAAATAATTAACTATTTCTTTATTGGTATAACCAGTTACTTCCATAATGTCTTTAGGCAAAGCATCTTTAGTAATAGTATGTAGTCTTAAAGCATCCTCAATATCACGACCTAAATAAGAAATGATATCGCTAATTCTTACAACGCAACCTTCTAAAGTACAAGGAATAAGTGAAGTATTAGCCTCTTTTTCTTGATAGGTATTATTATATTCAGCTAAAACATCTTGGAAAGTTTTCTTTTGGGGCTTATAGCATTCTAATTCTAACTCACCATTATGACACATGATAGCATCAATTACTTGCATAGTTAAGTTAAGACCAGTGCCTCTATTTTCAATAAACTCTAACTTTCTCACACTTTGAATATTATGATTAAAGTAACCTTCACCAACACTTAGGGAAATTTCATTTAAGATAGCCTCTCCCGCATGACCAAAGGGGGTATGACCAATATCATGACCAAGACTGGCTGCCTCAATCAAGTCTTCATTAAGTCCTAGAGCTCTTCCAATGGTTCTAGCAATTTTACTTACTAGTTGAACATGCGTACTTCTTTTGGTTACATTATCATTTTCGGTATTAGTAAACACTTGGGTTTTATTAATATAACGAGTATAAGCTAGCGAATAGATAATTCTATCCGTATCATGAAAATATGGTGGTCTAATATCTTCTTTTTCTTCATAAAGGCGAATGGCTTCTTTATTTTTACAAGCTAAAGGTCCCAAAAAAGTATCGTGGTCCATATTTTCTTTTATATCTTTAAATAGTTTTTCATTCATAGCAGTGTTTAATAATTAATCATATATATCTCAATAATCAATTATTTCCTTTCTAAATGCTATTTTAACAAAATTCATATTTAAAAGCTAGAATAATATCTTAAAATACAAACTTAGTATTTTGGTAACTTTTTAAAATGATTTTATAATTTATGATAGAGCGTATAAATCATTTATAAATAAAAATTAAGATATTCTATTATAAATACATTATATTTTTATGATTATTATTGTTTAAAGTTAGGTCTTTTAATTATTATTTATATATAAAGTTAATTTATACTTTAACAATCAATTTCTTTGTGTTAGAATCTTTAACTAACAGCAAAAGAATAGATTTTATTCTAATGCTTATTTTAATTTTTTTAATTAACAGGAGGTTTTTAAATGGAAGATAATATTAAAAAATTAAAAACAGAATTTTATAAAATTCAATGTAAAAATTGGATAGAAAACACAGAAAAAGGAACCAGTGCTGCTGGCAAAATTTTAGAAAACTTATTATTAAAAGAAGATGACAATTTAATAATTGCTGATTATTACGGCATTGAGTTGAAAACAAAATTAAATTACAGCGAACCACATATAGGATTATTCTCTATGGCTCCTGATAATAGGCCTTTAGCTATCAAAGAAATTTTAGTTAAATACGGATGGCCAAGTAAGAAAGATAGAAAATATAAAGTATTTTTCGGGCGATTTAATGGTGGCGATTTTAACAAAGTTGGTTTGTTTAACGATTTCAAATTAGAAGTTGATAGAAATTTAGAAGTTATACATCTAGTTATTAGAAATCACTTAACTAACTATATTAATAAAAATATTTCTTGGTCTTTTGAACAATTGGAAAATAGATTAAATATGAAATTAAAATATTTAGCCTTAATTCCTGTAAGCAAAAAAATATATTCTGGTAAAACTTACTTTAAATACCATAATCTTAAATTATATAAATTAAAAAACTTCGATAAATTTCTCGAATTAATAGAAGATGGCACAATTAGCGTTAATATGAAAATTTCTTTTTATACTTCAAAAGAGAAATATGGTAAAATTCAAGATAAAGGTACGACCTTTGAAATTGAAGAAAAAGACCTTGAAAAATTATTTACCAGAATAGACATAAGTAACATTTAACAAATTAAAATAATCTAGTACTTACAACCACTAGATTATTTTAAAGTTTATAAATTACTATTATTACTAAACATAATAGCTTATTTTGTATCTCTAATCTTTTGTAGCACAGCTTATTAGTGCCACTTTTTTAAGAACCAGGGGGGGATAAAAAAAATACCGTAATAAATACGATATTTAATAAACTAAATGGTCGGGAAGACAGGATTCGAACCTGCGACCCCCTGGTCCCAAACCAGGTGCACTACCAAGCTGTGCTACTTCCCGAAACAAATGGTGCGCCCAAAGGGAGTCGAACCCCTAACCTTTAGATCCGTAGTCTAACGCTCTATCCAATTGCGCTATGGGTGCAAAACTTCCAACGCAATATAATTGTATAATTATTCTTGAAAAAAAGCAAGGTTTTTCTTGCTTTTTTGTTCGATTTTTTTCGACTTTTGCTAATTTTTTAACTTTTCTAGAACTATATCTAAGATTTTTAAGTCTTTATTACTTAAAGTCTCAAACTTTTCTTCTAATATTTTTTCTGGGATATTTAAATTTTTTATTAACTCTTTAGCTTCTTTTTTTGTTAAATTATTTAATTTAATTAAAGCTTCCATTAAACTGTTTCTAATTTTCTTTTCGTCTAACAAATAAATTTCTCGATATAATTGATATTTTTTTTCTTTAGGAACTTCCACCTTAACCATTTTAACAATATAAGAATCCGTGCGTGGTTGTATATCAAAGGCAACAGGAGGAACCTCTAATAATATTTCGGTTTTAAAAAAGCTATTAGTAACAACACTTAGTTTAGTTATTTCCTTATTTACAACATTCAAAATATATTTATCCCCCATTAACATATACATTTCTTGAAAATTTGTTTTTATCATTTTATATATGAAAGGTTCAATAATACTATAGGGTAAAGAAGTAATAATTTTATCAACTTTGGGAATTTCTACATCTAAGACACTACCCCAAATAATATTTAAATTAGGAATTTCTTCTAAATAAGGCTTTAAGCGTTTATCTAATTCAATTGCATACATCTTTCCTACTTTGGGAGTAATTATTCTTGTTAAAGTCCCTTTACCAGGGCCAATTTCTAAAACAACATCAGTTTTATCAAACTTAGGAAAGCTAACATACTTCTTTATAATATCTTCATCAATCAAAAAATGTTGATCTAAATAATTTGCATCATTTTTAAACATAATCCCCACTCCTATCCTTATTATAAAAGAAAAGAACCATTATTGCAAACAATGATTCTTTAAATAAACTTAATTTTTTATTTTTTAAATTGAGAATTATAAAGATCAGCATAAAAACCATTTTTCTTCATAAGTTCTTCATGCGTTCCTTGTTCAATGATGTTACCTTCATTCATAACAAGAATAAGATTAGCATTCTTAATTGTTGACAGGCGGTGAGCAATGATAAATGAAGTACGACCTTCCATTAACTTATCCATTGCTTTTTGCACTAATTCTTCAGTTCTGGTATCAACATTAGAAGTTGCTTCATCTAAAATTAAGAAGGGAGCATTTTCAATCATACCACGAGCAATAGTAAGTAACTGCTTTTGTCCACCGCTTATGGAATCATTTTCGCCAATAACACAATCTAGTCCGCCTGGTAAAGTTTTTATGAAATGGTCAACGCCAACCGTCTTACAAGCAGCCCAGATTTCTTCATCCGTAATGTTTTCTTGATTAAACTTAATATTATCCCTAATAGTGCCATCAAATAACCAAGTATCTTGTAAAACCATAACAAATAAGTCATGAATATTTTTTCTAGTTAAGTCTTTAGTGGAAACACCATCGATTAAAATATCTCCAGAATTAATTTCATAAAACTTCATAAGTAAATTAACCATGGTTGTTTTTCCCGCTCCCGTTGGTCCAACAATAGCAACCTTTTCTCCTGGATGGGCACTAGCTGAAAAGTCTTTAATAATCAAACGACTATCATCATAACCAAATTTAACATTTTTAAATTCGATATCCCCTTTTACTTTAGTTTTATCTAAAACTTTAGTCTTATTACTTTCATCAGTCATTTCTTTTTCATCTAAGAATTCAAAGACGCGTTCTGAGGCTGCAGCCGTAGTTTGAAGAGATGTCATTGCTTGAGCAATTTGTGAAAGTGGATTAGTAAATAAACGAACATAAATCATAAAAGCAACTATAACTCCAAAGGTAATATAGCCTTTCATCGTAAGTAAAGCTCCAACAATGCAAACCATAACATAACCAAAATTACCAATAAATCCCATCATCGGTTGCATAAGTCCCGATAAGAATTGACTTTTTTTATTACATTCACGCAAACGATCATTTAACTCATCAAAAGTCTTGGTAACTTCTCCTTTAGCATTATAACATAGAACAACATTATGACCACTATAGATTTCTTCAATATGACCATTGATATTACCTAATTCTTCTTGACGAGCAATAAAGTATTTTTGGGATTTCTTTAAAATAGAAATCATAAATGTAAAGCCAAATAATGTTGATAAAATAGCTGTAATCGCCATTACCCAGTTAGTTGTAAACATCATAATAATTGAACCAATAAACAAAGTAACAGAACTAATTAAAGTAGCCAAACTTTGATTTAAATTTTGGGCAATGGTATCAACATCATTAGTAACGCGACTTAAAATATCCCCTATTTCATGAGAATCAAAGAATTTTAAGGGTAATTTATTAATTTTAACCGAAATTCTAGTTCTTAAATCCTTAGCAAAACCATTGGATACCGTTGTCATCGAATAACTTTGAATATAACCAAATATCGCACTTAATAGATATAAACATACTAAAGTTATAATAATTCTTTTAGCAGCAGCTAAATCCATAGTTGGTTTAATTAAATTATAAATAGATTCGGGTAAATTATCCATTACTTTTAGGGTATCATCATTTACTTTACTAGCATCAATATCAATAACACTTCTTAAAAAAGCAATCTCATCTTCCGAACTAATCTTAGTTCCATTTACCGAAATATCATCTATTAAAATACTTAAAACACTACTTGGTAAATCCAGAATAGACTTCATCATTTCTTTATTATCAGCACTATCGTTATTATTAGTAGTAACCTCACCTGTCGTAATTTTACTACCATTAGTGCCTTCTTGCATTTTATTTAAGAAATTTTGAAAAGTAGTTTTATCTTTTGGTATTACATCTTCACTAGTTAAAATAAGTCTTGTCTTTTCACTCATTGCCTCACTACTAAAGTTTTTGCTAATTTCTTTAACAACTTCTTGTAAAACCTCAGTATTAGGCTTTATGCCACTTGTTATAACATCCGTTAAACTGGATAATTTGTTTGGCGCTGTAAGCGATAAAATAGCGGATAAAAAGGCAAGAGTTATAGCCAAACCCATTAGAATTTTCCACGGTTTTAAATTAGCTAATAATCTTTTTATTGAACCTACAAAATCTTTTGATTTTTCATTATTAGCATGCATAGGTCTAGGCATTTTCTAACTCCTCCTTTGATAATTGTGATAAGGCTATTTCTTTATAAACCTCACAATTTTTTAATAATTCTTGATGGGTACCCATCCCAACACAAGTACCTTTATCTAAAACAACAATTTTATCAGCATTGATAATAGTCCCAATTCTTTGAGCCACTATCATACTGGTGGCATCTTTCGTATATTTTTTTAATTCACTTCTTAGGGTAGCATCAGTTTTATAGTCTAGGGCTGAGAAAGAATCATCAAAAATATAAATTTCTGGATCTCTAGCGATACTTCTAGCAATAGCTAAACGCTGTTTTTGACCTCCGGAAACATTGGTCCCCCCACGAGCGATATGGGCATTAACGCCCCCGTCCATTTTAGATACAAATTCATCGGCTTGAGCAATATTTATTGCTTTTTTAACCTTTTCTTCACTAGGTTTCTTAGCGTTTTTAGTTCCGTAAGCCACATTACTCTTTACTGTTCCAGTAAACATAACAGCTTTTTGAGGGATATAACCTAGTTTATTGTGCAATTCTTCTAAAGTATAATCTTTAACATTAACCCCATCTACTAAAACTTCTCCATCAGTAGCATCATAAAATCTAGGAACTAGGTTAATTAAACTACTCTTACCAGAACCAGTCGAACCAATAAAAGCAATGGTTTCACCTTTATTAACTTTAAAAGAAATATTACGCAACAAATACTCATCAGCATCAGGATATTTGAAGGATACATTTTTAAATTCAACAGTTCCCACTTCAGTTGGCTTAATATCTCCCTTACCATCTTCGATACTAATCGTACAGTCTAATACTTCATTAATACGACGCGCAGAAATTGCCGCACGAGGCCACATCATAAATATCATTGCCAGCATTAAAAAGGACATAATAACTTGCATACCGTAACTAGAAAAAATTACCATATCACTAAATAAACTAATCTTTACACTAATAACCGCATTATTAATTAGAAAAGTGCCAATCGCATAAATTCCTAGTGTTAACCCATTCATTACTAGCATCATAATGGGATTTAAAATAGCAAAACATTTTTGGTTAAACAATTGCATATTTGTTAAGTCATTATTTACTTTAGCAAATCGCTCTTCCTGATATTTTTCGGCATTAAAAGCCCTTATAACTCTAATACCTGTAATTGATTCTCTAGTAACATTATTAATTTTATCAATTAATTTTTGGACCTTCTCAAATCTTGGTAAAACAATTAACATTAAACCAATAACAACACATAGTAAAATTACAACACAACCAGCGGTTAGCATACTCCATTCAATTGATTTATTTAAGATTTTGGTAATGGCCCACACTGCCATAATTGGGGCTTTAATAAGTAACTGTAAACCAATTGATATAAGCATTTCTAGTTGCGTAATATCATTAGTAGTACGGGTAATTAAACTACTAGTTTGAAATTGTTTAACCTCAGCGGTACTTAGATTTAAAACTTTATTATAAACCTTACTTCTTAAAGTATAAGAAAAGTTTGCTGATAAGTTACTAGCTAAAAAGCCGACAATACAAGCCGATACTAAAGAGCCAAAAGCACATAATAACATGTAGCCTCCTTGTTTTAATATATCGGCCATAAGAGCTCCATCAGTTTGAACTAATCTTGTAATAGCCGACATATAATCTGGTAATTTTAAATCTAGCCATACTTGGAAAACAACTAAAACAATGCTTATAATTATCATGCCTATATCTTTTTTAGTAAAATTTTTAAATAATTTAAACATTTTTCTTCCTCTCTTCTTTTATTAAATTTCCCGCCAATTTTTTTAGCAATCTAATTAATTCTTCTTTTTCTTCTAAAGTAAAATTTTGCTCTAAAATACTTTCTAAATTTATTAATTCAAGTGATATCTTTTTAGTATTACTTAAAAACACTTCCGTAAGTTTAATTTCGTTTTTTCTGGGATCCTCACTAGCTACTTTTCTTATGAGAATACCATTTTTTTCCATCGTTGTAAGAATACCACTTACTGTTGAACGCCTTAAATTAAAAGTATCACAAATATCTTGTTGAAATACGGATCTTTCTTGATTTTTAAGTAAGTATTTCATAATCATAACTTGCATAGGACTTATTCTATGCCTTGCTTTTTTATTAAACTTATCAAAGATATATCGTCCTATTAATTTTTCGGTATTAAATATATGATACCCTATTGAATTATTTTCTTGCATAATTTTACCACCATTGTTAGGAAACTAACAAAATAATTCTAGCATTACTAAAAAGATTAGTCAAA
>CAKOMC010000051.1 GCA_934096535.1 uncultured Bacilli bacterium
GATCCATTCGTAGTAAAAACAGAATAAATTAAAAATTACTTATTTAGATATGTAAAAAGAAGCCTTTTCGACTTCTTTTTACTTTACTATCTCAGCCTTAACAACTTCATTACGATTACATTTTACTGTAAAAGAATTACCACATTCTGGACATTTAACCGTATGCGTACCTTTTTTTAAAGGTAGTTTTAATACTTGATGACACTTTGGACATCTTTTATATAAGGCTTTATTATAATTTTTAATTATATCTATATATAACTTAAATTTCTTTTTAGGATAACTTATTATCTTAACATAGATATTATTTTCTTTTCTTCTTTGTTTAACATTTTTAGATACTACTCTAAATATTAGAATAGCGATACTAAGAACTAAGGCTAAACTTAAATAAATATTATTAATAAAGATATCCATTATACTTAAGATAATAATTATTATTAAGTTAAAGTTAAATAATTCATCAAAGCCATTTCGATCAGGCATACTACGGTTTATTAAATCTTTATAAGACACAAAGACCTCCTTTATTTAGCAAGATATTCACAAATTAAATTGCTTATTTCGGTTGGATTTTCAATACTTAAGCCTTCGATTAATCTAGCCTCAGCATATAATATCTTAGTATAATTCTTTAATTCTTCTTTATTATTAGCATATAAGTCCTTAATCTTCTTGGCAATTTCATGATTTTCATTTATTTCTAAGACTTTGTTAGCCGTTACCCCATTATCAAATGGCATATTTTTCATAGTCTTTTCCATTTCAACAGAAATATCGCCTTCACTAGATAAGCATACAGGGTGATTCTTTAATTTATTAGTAAATTTAATGGCTTTAACATCGGGTATAGCCTCTTGCATGAAGGTAAACATTTCTTTAGCCTCAGTATTCTTTTCTTCTAATTCTTTCTTTTCTTCTTCAGTTTCTAAATTAGCATTTTCACTGCATACATTTTTAAATTCTTTTTCTTCATAACTTCTTAAAGTCATAAGGGCAAATTCATCAACATATTCGGTACAATATAGAATTTCATAACCTTTTTCCTTAGCGGCTTCTACTTGTGGTAATAAGTCAATCTTATCAACAGTTTCACCGCAGGCATAGAATATATCTTTTTGATCCTCTTTCATACGACTAACATATTCTTTTAAGGTTGTATATTTTTTATCATTTGATGAAATAAACATTACTAAATCTTTTACTTTATCTTTATCTATACCATAATTATTATATACAGCGTATTTTATTTGCATACCAAAAGCCGTATAGAATTTTTCATATTTAGCACGATCTTCATCACGCATAGTTTCTAATTCTTTTTTAATCTTACTTTCAATTGAATTAGCAATAGTCTTTAAGATACGATTTTGTTGTAAGGTTTCTCTCGAAATATTTAAAGAAAGGTCAGGTGAATCGACGACGCCTTTAACAAAACTAAAGTAATCTGGTAATAAATCAGAACATTTATCTGTAATTAAAACACCGTTTGAATATAGTTGTAACCCTTTTTCATATTCTTTAGTATAGTAATCAAATGGAGCATGAGAAGGAATATAAACTAGTGAAGTATATTCAATAGTACCCTCAGCCTTAGTATGAATATGAGCAATTGGTTCTTCATAATCAAAGAATTTATCACTATAGAAAGTATTATATTCTTCATCTGTTATTTTAGATTTATCTTTCTTCCAAATAGGAATTAAAGAGTTTAAAGTAGCAAGTTCGGTATGTTCTTCATACTCATCTGGGTCTTTTTCATCTTTTTTAGGTTTTAAATGTTTATGAGTTTCATACATAGTAATTGGATAAGTTATATAATCACTATATTTCTTAATTAGTGTTGAAATTTCATATTCTTCTAAGTATTTAGAATACTTTTCATCTTCAGTATCATCTTTTAAATATAAAATAATATCAGTACCATAATTTTCTTTAGTAGCCGGTTCGATTTCATAACCATCTATACCACTAGAAATCCATTTACTGGCTTTATCAGTACCATATTTTTTAGATATAACTTCTACTTTACTTGCTACCATAAAGGCAGAGTAGAAACCAACCCCAAATTTACCAATGATATCAATGTTTTCTTTATGTTCATTATTCTCTTTGAAATCACTAGACCCACTCTTAGCAATGGTCCCTAAGTTATTTTCTAATTCTTCTTCAGTCATACCAATACCATTATCGCTGATAGTTAAGGTTTTACTTGCTTTATCAGGGGTAATATGAATATTAAATTTAGAAGTATCCACTTTGATATCTTTATCAGTTAAAGACATATAATGTAGTTTATCAATAGCATCACTAGCATTAGATATAATCTCTCTTAAAAATATTTCTTTGTTTGTATAAATGGAATTAATCATTAAATCCATTAGTTTTTTAGATTCCGCTTTAAAGGCTTTTTTCTTCATATATATTATCTCCTTTTATATAAATATATTATTTAGTGTTATTCTTTATTTTAGCAGTCATATTTCTTGAATGCTAAATAAAGTATAATGCTTTTTTTAGCACTTGTCAATTAGAGAGTGCTAAGTTTTTAGTGAAAATTAGGCGAAGAAATTATGAAGTTAAAATGAAGCGGCATAAGATATAGTAGAAATAAAATAACGAGGTGAATTTATGAGTGATACATTTTTTCTATCTATCCTAACGGGATATGATACTCTTTTTAAAGCCTTACTAATATTTATTGTCTTAGATTATTTAAGTGGGGTAATGAGAGCTTTTTATACCGGAAAGTTAAGTAGTAAAGTGGGAGCGAAAGGAATTATCAAAAAAATTGGCTATATTATTTTAGTTATAGTAGTAGAAATATTAGATATTTTACTTAAAGATAATGGCTATTTAAGAAATATTGTTATTTATATGTTTATTGCTAATGAAGGAATAAGTATTTTAGAAAATTGGAGTGCTATGGGTATTAAGTTACCGACTATCATTAAGGATAAATTTAATAACATGAAAGGAGGTGAGGAAAATGAGCAAAATAAGTAATTTGATTTTTCATAATAAAAGACATTATATAACCCAGAAGTTTAGTAACAAACATAAAGCCGTTGATTATGGAACTTACAGAAAGAAAATAAAACAGTATGCAATTGAAGAAGGAATTGTAACTTTTACTGGCTTAATTACAGGGGCAAAAGCAGTTAAAATTAAATATCCAAGAATAAATAAAGAATTTATGTATGCCCATTTAGATAAAATTTTAGTAAAAAAAGGGCAAATGGTTAACAAAAACACGGCTATTGGCACAACGGGTATGACAGGTATCGCAACAGGTATTCACTTACATTTAAGAATAAAGGATTTAAAAACCAATAAAATACTTGACCCTGAAGAATATTCATTAACTTATGAAGCAGATAATCATATTTATTATATTGTTAAAAGAAAAGATAATTTAACTAAGATTGCCAGAAAATATAAAATGACATGGCAAGAACTTTATCGCAAAAATAAAGAGATTATAGGTTCTAACCCAAATCTCATTCGTGTTGGTCAAAAGTTATTAATTAAGTAATCATTGTTACTTCTTATATAAGTCTCTTATCTTTTATTTTTAGTTTCCTTTTTTTCTTGTTTTTTAAATAATTTTAAAGATTTCTTTTCTCTGGCTGATACTTGCTTTTTATATTTTTCTAGGTGTTCTTTAAGAGAAATGTTTTGATTAAATGGTAAAATAAATAAATATTTTTCTTTTGCTTTTTCTTGATGCTCACGGATAGATACTTTTAGTTCTTCTAATTTAACTGGAATATCATTTTCTTTAGCATATTTTTTAATCTTATGGTATAGGTTAGTTGAATAAACATAGTCAATAACGATAACTCCAAAGAAAACACCAAGGACAAAAGAAAAGGCTAGGTTATTAGAAAACCATTTCAAACCATTTAGGATAGGTTGAGCCAGTAAGAAGTAATAAAGCGCGGCAATACCAGTCCAGATAGCCGAAAATAACGGACAGATTATGCCTTTGTAGTTTCCCCATTCATTGGAATAATCCCAAAGTTTTGGTCCTTTGCCATCGACAAATGACAAACCGCCAATAAACTCAATTAGAGTCATCGTAGCACCCATTAGTAAAATAACGACAATTGGATGAACATTTAGATTATGAAACATTAAATAGATAGCTGTTAAGGCCGTTAGACCAAAACCATATATTGGTAAGTAAGGGCCAACTAAAAATCCAGGGTTTACCCATTTACCGGAAACGGCTCGTCTAAAGAATAACTCCATAATCCAACCACAAGTACAACCAATATAAAAAATAAACATAAAAGTTAGAAACCAATTCATTATAAACACTCCTTTAACTTATTAAAAGTAGAACGAATCGTTCTCTTTTTTCTTATCTTGATTTTAGCATAGATGGTTAAAAAAAGATAGTAATTAAAAGATAATGAGTTTTGTTTTAGAGCATATAATTTTATAGGTGATTTTTTATGTTAATTAATTATACGACGAAAGAACTAGATTTACTGGCTAGAATTATGCGGGCTGAGGCTTTAGCGGAAGGTAATCTTGGGATGCTGATGGTTGGTAATGTTGTTGTTAATAGAGCAATTGCTAACTGTCTAACTTTTAAAGATATTCGAACTATTACTGATGCTATTTATCAAAAAAATCAGTTTAGTGGGACAAAATCTAGTTTGTTTAAAGGAAGTGCGACTACTAAAGAAAAGGATTTAGCCAAAAGAGTTTTAAGGGGAGAATATTTTTATCCTGCGACTGATGCATTATGGTTTTATGCTCCGAAAACTGGCGATTCTTGCAAAAATAAATGGTATGATCAGGCTCTAGCAGGAAGATACAAGAACCATTGTTTTTATAAACCTGATAGAGGAGTATGTGTAGAGTTATATTAATCTTTAGGACTATTTAAATAAATATTATCTAAAGTTAGATTATTAATATCATCAATATTAAATGAAGAATTGTTTATAAGTTTATTATAACCAGTCTTCATTATTTTTTCGGTTAAGCCAAAAACTTGAGCATAAGAAAGGTAATAATCCCATAATACTATCTCTTCTGGTTCTTTCTCTGCAAAAGCCCCAAAGTCATCCAAGAAGTTAGCAAAGGATCTTAATTTATAATATTCTTCTATACCTTTAGGGGTTCTTTTTAAATTATTTCGCATTTCTTCATTATAAGAATTAATACCCGCATTAATTATTTCTTGAATAGAATAAATAATAAAACCTAAGGCACCGTAGGCAAGCTGAGCCATAAAACTAAGCATTATAAAGCATACTATTCCGGAAAAGATGGCTGATATTATACTATAGGGGTTATCTACCTCAAGATTGGCTATAGTCATTAAAATACTAATTAATAAAACAATTATATTTTTTATAATATTACCAACAGGCCCAAATTTTTCAAAAAAATTAAAATTATTCTTTTTTTCTTGAGAATCAGTATATAAATCTAATTTTTTCCCATCTTCTAAACATAATCTATACCACTCATTATAGTTAATATCTTTAACTTTATTCTGAGAAATATATTGCATTATATACTTTTCATTTTCTAAAAGCTGATTATTTTGATAATTTAATACTTGGATAAAATATTTATTTCCTAATTTAAATAGTTTTAAATATTTTTTAGCACATAAGTCGAGGATAACAGCGACGATGTCTTTTTCATTTTCAATTTTAGAATCTATTAATAAGGTATTAACGCCAATGCCAAAATGATTTGGCAACTCCCGATAATAGAGATATTTATTTTGTTTTTCGATTTTTTTATTAATTTTTTTCATATTAATTTTAGCCATAATTTGGCCAAACAGAAAACTTATATTAGTAAAAACTAAAGTCACTACTATAACGCCAAAAATAAGGGTATAAAGTCTATGAAGGTTAGGATCTGATGAAGTATCTACGGATTTACAATATTTTATGTACAAACAAATAATTACAGCATTAAATATTAAAACTGTAATTAAGTTTGCGAAAATGCTTTTAGCATATTTATTATATTTGGTTCCATGTTTTGCCATTTTACTCACCCTAAACTATTATTAATTTGATTATAACAGATTTTGAAATATTTTTAACTATTATTATCGGGTATTATTAATTCTTGACCAATTGAAAGATTAGATGTTTTTAAGTTATTGCGATTAATTAATTCACTTACCGTAGTATTATATTTTCTAGCTATGGAATATAGAGTATCGCCGGATTTTACTGTATAAGTTTTTTCTGTAGTATTTTGCGTTGATACGGGAATTTTTAAGGTTTGACCGATAGAAAGGTTATTAGAATTTAGATTATTTAGGGTAGTTATAGCATTTACAGTGGTATTATATTTTTTAGCGATAGAATACAAAGTATCACCGGATTTAACCGTATAAGTAGTAATATTAGTATTTTCTTTTGGGTTTTTCTTGATTAATAAGGTTTGACCAACGGATAAGTTATCAGATGTTAAGTTATTTAAAGCTTTTAGTTCAGGAACTGATAAATTATTTTTAGTGGCTATAGAATATAAGGTATCCCCCTTCTTAACAGTATAATATTCATTAGGTTGATCTACTTTAGTAGCATTTATTTTTAATTTTTGACCAATTTGTAAAAGATTAGAAGAAAGGTTATTTAATGATTTTAAGTTAGCAACGGTCGTATTAAATTTATTAGCAATACTCCATAGAGAGTCCCCTTTTACCACTGTATAATACTCATCAGTTTTAGAAGTATAGGGTACACCGATGTATGAGGCAACAGCTTTGACAACGGCCTCGGCTAGTTCTTCATAATTATTTTTTAATTGGGATACATCATCACCAGTAGAATCTAAAAATCCATATTCTACTAAGAGAGCCTCAGTATTTGGCGTTTCTCTTATTATATAGTAGTAGTCTTTAGAAGAATTACTAGGTAGACGACGCTGGTAATATTTGCGAACATTTTGCCCTGTATTTTCAATTTCTCGGGTTATTTTACGAGCTAAGGTATCATTATTTCGCAAGGCATAAACTATTTCAAACCCATCGCCACCTGGTGATGGTCAAAGTGTAACTACTCTTTATTTTTTACGATTTTGGTGCTTACACCAAAATGGAAAATAATTTACATTTTCTGATTTTAAATAGATTTCATAAACATTTTAAATTTTGCAATTAAAGAAGAAGTTAAACAAGCTTGTACAATCCTTTTAAATTCTTCCGCTTCTTTTGGATTTAAGTCGTGCATAGAATCTACAGCATCTATAAAATCTTTCAAAGCTTTTAATATTTTTTTATAACTATCATTATTTTCCTTTTCCAATTTATCTTTAATTTCATTAATACTTTGTATAAAAATTGCGTAATCTCTATCCATATTCATTTCTCCTTTTTAAATAATCTATTTAATTACTTCCAATTTTTTGTAATTCATCTTTCTCTAATTCTTTTATGGACTTTTCTGGAGTTGGTAAAGTTTCTGGCATATTACCACCAAGTTCCTCAATCGCTTTTCTAACGGTTCTACCTACATTGTAATGAGTTAAACAAGCATCATCTTCATTATCTATATTATCTTTTTTTAGTTTAGCCTCTGTTTGTGTAATACGGAACAAATTTGCACCTAATTCCTCACTCCCCATATAATCAAGAATATCTTCATTTTCTCTTATGTTCTTACGTTTTGCTATTTGTTTAGCTGTTTCTCCATTATAAAGGCCTTTATATCCATAATTATTAAATGCCAAAATTTTCTACACCTGCTTCTCTAGCAGTTTTAAATAAATATTTATTTTTATTATTAACAAGAATTCTAGTATATAATCTTTTTTCATCCTCAGTTAATCTTGAATATTCTAATTCAGTAATTTCCTGTTTTCTAGTTTGTACTGCAAAATAAGTTTGCCCAAGGGCTACTAATTTTTTTCTAGGATTTGCATTTTGAACTATTAAATAACAAGCATATCTAGATAAACGATAATCAATAGTTTCTCTTTTTGTCTTTGATCCTATGCCAACCATTTTCCTGAACTCAGGAAAATGGTCACTTACTTGATTATTACTAGTTTCACAAGCAATCATTGCACGCTTTATTACTTTATGAAAATTTTCCCATTTACTATATTCTAGTAAAGGCATTAATTCTCTTGCTTCCCAATATTCATTTCCATATTCATCAATATGTTTTATACTTTCAAAAGTTTTTTCAGTATATTCCTCTATATTATTCATATCTAATCTCCTAACTTTTATCGCAAATTATTTTAAATTTACTTCATCAAAATTAATTAATTCACTTACTATGTTTTCATTACTTATTTTTGCTTGCTTGCCTTTATAAATAGTTAATTTATTATCTTTAATTTCACAATCTAATGTTAAATAATAGTCGCTGGTTGTATATACTATAACCTTATCGCTATTTATTATACGATATGACTTATTCAATATAATTTCAGAACTATAACTTAATATAAAAGTAAATATTAATAAAAAAAGGTAAAATGGGAATATTTTTAAACTATTTTTAAAATCATATAGATCATTTTCTTTGCTTTTCTCTTTTTTATCCATTTTTAAAAATACTATAGATGCAATTATTTCAACTATAATTAAGCCAATGACATTTAATATATATTGCCATATTGAATACTTAATATTAGTTGAAGCTACAATAATAATATTTGAAATTAAAATTAGAAATATATTGCACAAAATAGTTTTTAATTTTAATTTCATCTTTTTGACATTAAATAATTGTATATAACAATACATTAATGATCCAAGGCATAATAATACTAAAATAGAGAATCCGAAGTTATATAAAAATCCTAGTTCATTACTATTAAATAATTCATAAGAAAGACCATAATAACTAAAATAATAGATTGAATACATATATTTTATAAATCTTAATATAAATGACGTTATCACACTAATACCAGTTATTACAGCAACTATCCAATTATAATTTTTTTGCATAAATTTAAATATTTTATCTTTCATTCTTTTCACCCCCCAATAATTTCTACGTATAAGTAGTTTATCATTTTTAAGTACCACTTGTGTCTAAGTTGATCACAAGTTAATTATTTAACATACTAAATTTATAGATAATTTCTATGTTTCTATCTTTATCTATAATAATTTTATCTATTAAAGTTCCAATTAATTCTCTTGATGGATTATCAATATTAATCAATTCTCTTATTTTATCTTCGTAGCTTTTTAACTCATTTTTATTAATCTTTTTATCACTTTTTGCATCTTGTAGACTTTGAATCTTTTCTCTTATTCTAACTAAAGAATTTTCTGTTTCTATAGAAATTCTTAAATACATTTCTTCAGATACTATGCCATTAAATTTATCCTGATATAACATATCTAATTTGCTAATTAAGGCTTTTTCTTGCTTTCTTAAATCATTTATATTGTTATTAACTTCACTATCATCTTTTTTATTAATACTTTTAGATATTTCTGATACATCTAATTTATTTAAATACTTTTTACAAGTAATTCTAATAACTTCTAGCAATGATTCCTCTAATTTTTCATACGGACTAAAATGAGGTTCACACAATCTTCTTTTAGGATCTCTTGAATATCTATTACAATTAATAGTCCAATAATCATGATTTTTTCTATAAGAAATTGTTAAAGTATTACCACATTCCTTACAATATAATAAATTTTCGAATAGCCTTTTTTCTCTCTTAATAATAGTAGTTTTAATAGTTCTTTTAATATTATTTTGAACACTTTCAAATATAAATCTATCTACTAGTGGTTCATGGGTATTTTTAACTATATCCCAATTACTTTTCGGTAATGATTTTTTCTTTTTGGATTTATATGATACTTTAGTTTGTACACTTTGTACCATATCACCAACATACATTTG
>CAKOMC010000052.1 GCA_934096535.1 uncultured Bacilli bacterium
GGTACTTTAACTGATACTAGTAATAATCAAAATGATGAAATCACTTTAGATACTGGTATCGTGGTAAGTAAAAATCCGGCGAAAATATTTCTATATTCTGACTCTAGACATGCAGGAATAGTTTTAAATGAGCACATCCAAATATTAAAAAATAAATATAAAAAAGTAGAAAACAGTAGCGACTTAAGCGCTTTTAATGAAACAGATTATGATTTAATTATTTTTGACTTTGATGGTTGGAGCGTTCCTATTGAAGTTAATAATTTATCAAATATTAATATAATTAGTTACGGAAATGATACTAATTCAAGCATTAAAATAATTGAAAGTAGCACAGAATCAAAATCTGGAGTAGGAAAATCGAAGTTAATAGCCAAAAACTCATTAACAAACTATCTTGACGAAACAATTCCGGGTGATGGTGATTTTCAGAATCTAATAAAATTTTCTAATAATGTAACTGTATTATACCAAAATGAAACTAATAATATAACTTATGATTCAATAGGATACTTCAGAAATAATGACTATACCTGGTTTCACTATCAACTATACGGCTTGCTTGATAATCAAAATTTAATCATCCCAATCATCCAATTTACCCTAGGCGAATTAAAATAACTAAAAAACTATTGCTAAATTAAATGAATTAGAGTATCTTATACTATATCTTATAAACATAATAAGTCTTAATAGTTATTTTCATTATTATATATAGTCAAATTTTAACAAAAAAGAGGTTTAGTAGTAATAACGATATTACACTAAAGCCTCTTTTAAATCACTAATTTCTATATAATTATTAGTCTTATATATTTTATCATTTATCTTAATATAAAGACTATATTTACCACTTAAACCTTCTTTATTAATATATCTCGTAATATTAATACCCTCATTAGTTTCTTCTTCTGTAAAGATATCTACACATAAGGCTGTATAAGGTTTCTTACTTATTACTTGATCATAATAATTATTAGTAAAACCTTTTCTTAAGATAAAACTAACATTTTCCCCTTTTTTAAACTTACCACTAATTACTAGTCTATCTTCTTCATTAGTTAAAGTAATATTACGGTTATTATAATCATCATCTATTTCTACTGTTTTAATAAATTTATTATCTTTTTTACTTACCTTTGTTTCTCCTAGGCTACCTAGTCTTTTACCTAATATATTTTCATAATCATTTTCAGTATAAAGACTTAGTTTTTCTACCCGATAATTATTAGTAGGTAAAACTATTTCAAAAATAACTTTATCATTTAAAACTTCAACCGTATCACTTTTTAAAGTCGTATTGCTTGAAAATCCAGCTGGTTGATTAGAATTTTTACCATCTACATAAACAATACCACCTGAATGAATTAGATAATGATTCTTTTCTAAATAGTCTACATCACTAATATATGGTGAATAAAAACTACTACCTCTTTCTTTACCATATTCATATACTTGTTCAATAGTCATTTTATCAGTATCTATTTTATACATGACACCCCTAGAATAACCGTTAGTAGCCTCAACATATTTAGAACTATCTTTACTTTTATTATTACCATTATCAAAGATAAAGACATAACCTTCTGGGGTAATCATCGCGGCATGTTGAGACCATTGCCATTCAAAGTCTTTTCCAACAGGAGTAAAGAAATACTTTTGATGTTCACTACTCCAATTAGTAGAATCTCCTATTATCCAATTTAACTTCCCTGTTGTATAATCAATATTAATAACGGCATCTTGATGTCTTCCGGATAAAGTTATACTGTTAGTAGCCTCATCATACCAAACCGAATTATTATGAAACCAATCATAATTACTCCAGTTTTCACTTTTACCATCTTCCATATTTAAAATATCTTTTAAATCCCAAGTTTTAACAATATTACCCGTAGTTCTATCAAGTTCCACAATATAATCTTCAACTGTACCAGCCTCATTATTAAAATCATCACTTGCTACTAATAAATTACCATTAGGTAGTTCAAAATAATCATGGTGGTAACCGCCTTTTAGCGAGTATTCATTATAAATATGACCTAAAAGATCTATTTCATATAAACCTGTCATATAATATGGACTATTAACTAATCTTTCTGTACTAACCATCATATGTCCATTTTTAAGTCTCGTATTATCCCAAATAGCATTATTAGATAAATACCAACGAACATCCCCATTAACATCATAAGCACAAGTATATCCCTTACTAGATGGGGTAAAGAAATATAAATCATTAGTTAATTTACTACTATCTTTTTTGAGGCTAGTTGGTAAAACAAAATCATCTGGTAATTTATCTGTTTGAATCTCTACTTGTTTAGTTATTTTCTTTCCATCACTTAATGTATAACTAATATCTACTTTATTATTATAATCAGCATATAACCCATATATAGGTAAATAATGTTTAGTATTCTTAGCAAACTCAGTTTCAATAGTAGTAAGTTTATCTTTTCCTTCAATAGTTACCTTTGGACTTACTTCTTCTTCCGTTTCAAAAAGAATTAAGGCTGTTAGAGGTGAAGCATTATAAGGATCTAATAAAACCTTTGGATTATCAATAGTATAACCATTAGTCTTTATAGTCTTCTCTATGGCATTTTGTTTAGTAACTAAAGAGGCGGTTAAATCTATCTCATTTTTACCTCTCAAATTGTTATAGAAGTAGAATATACTTCCTAAGATTATTAGTACTATAACACTTATTATAATCGTAATTATTTTTTTATTTTTTTTCTTTCTTTGCATAATTATATCACCTGATACCACTTTACAAAAAAACATTAAATATTTAAATAACTTCTAAGTTGAATTAACTAAACTTACGGTTGAGTTATCCTATTTTTAATATAAATAAAAAGCCCTATATAAGGACTTAAATATCAAATGGTAGTCTGTATGGAATTCGAATCCATGAATGTTGCCTTGAGAGGGCAATGTGTTAAGCCACTTCACCAACAGACCATATGTGTCTTACGACTACTTAATAATACCATATTTATTTTTCTTTGCCTAGTATTTTTTTACTATTTCTAGTAAATTCCTAGGTATATTACTATTTAAATATTAACTTTAGGGTGGGTGGGAAGTAATACCTACTTCCTTCTTATAGTAACTTTATCAGTATCTTTTAACTTGCCTATTAACATTGTCGAATTAACATCATGTAACTTCCTATTTTTTAAGACATCTTCTTCTTTAAAATTAGCATAACAATATTTACAAAAATGAAAACAAGTATTAAATACCCCAATATCTACTATATTAACACAATTACATAATCCTTCTTTTCGAGCCTTCCAGTTAGGATACTTTTTCCCCGTTAACATATAAGCTAGTTCATGTGATAAACATACTTCCTCATCAAAACCATACTCTACTAAATTTCTTTTTTCAAAACAAGTATGCACTCTTATATGATGGAGATGACACTCTTTAGAAATACTTTGTCCTAAGGTTTTATAATCACTCTCTTTAAATTCTCGATAATTTAAAACGCGTTCATTTTTTCTCACATTTTTATAATCATCTATAAATGATATAATTATTTTTTCAATATACCCCTCTAACTCTTCTGCTAATTTTTTTATCGCTTTAATATGATAATCTACGGTATACTTATCATTAAGAAATATGGGATCATATCTAACATAGACATTACTTTTTCCTATAATCTTACTTATCTCTTTAATATCATTAATTATTTCTTTCTTATCTTTAACATTTACTTCAATATCTTGATGATACCCGGTTAAAGTTACATGAAAAAGAATAGGTTTTTTTATATCTTTTAAATAAGGAATTATAGGTCTGGGATTTTTAGTACAAAAAACAAACATCTCTACATCTTCAAAGTAAATTCTACTTACCTGCGATTCATTAAACGGATTTCTGACATCGACAAATCCTTCTTTTAATCTCTTCATAAACCACGGTGTATAAAAGGCCACAATATCGGTGCGGCCACTTATATTAAGAATCATAAATCCCCCTATTATTTAAAGTATTTTTTATTTATTTTGTTCTTCTAAATAATTATTAATCTTAGTACTGATAATTTCGATACGATGATTATCTTTTAATGTATAAAGACTTCCTAAGGCAGTAGTATTTTTAAAATTAATATCTTCTAAGGACAGTTTTCCAACAACTTTTTTATTTATAGGGTTCATAATTACATTACCTAAAACGATATCATCTATCCCTCTTGGTGTATCCAAAAAATATATACTCTTATTAGTAACGACGATACTAACTCCTAGCGTTTTTTTACCATCAATAATTACTTTAGCTTCATCATCTAAAATTTTTATTTCTTCATTCTTTTCTAAATCTAAATCGTACATATTATCCCTCCAATATTATTCTATCATATTTTTCTAGATAAACATATCCCATCATCTAAATCAGGACAAAGACCGGCAATAGTAATTAATTTATATACTTTCGGATATTTTAAAATTAAATAATTAGTAACATCATTGGGATCAAAGGCTAAATTATCAATAAATTCAACTAAATTTCCAAAAAAATTATAACTTGCTACTAAAGTCCCATTATTTCTTAATAATTCTTTTTTTACTTCTTCTAAAAATTTATAGACTTTTTCTTTACTATTTAAACCATTAATAGTAGCATAATACTGTATGATATTAGATAAGTATACCACATCAAACTGATAATCACTTTTTAAAGTATTAATTTTGGTAATATCTAAATCATAACTATCTATTTTAGTAGTAAGAATACTATTTCTTAATTGTTCATAGTATGTAGCCTTATAATATAAATTATACTTTTCTTGTAAAATATTAGTATTATAAATAATATTGCGAAAAAAGTCAGTATTATTTAAAGTGTTATTAGCATTGTTTAAGAATGTATAAACATATGTCCAAAAATCAAAAGCATCTTTACTTAAGTTTCCTCTTATTTCTAAAAATTTATTATAGGATAAAAAGTATGGAGAATTACTTAACCAGAATCCAGCATATAATTTTTCATCGGGGTAAGTTTTAACGGTTGCTACTTTTAAAGCAAGAACATATTTAGCAAATTTATTAATATCAAAAGTTACAACTTTTCTAGCCCCAAGACTTAGGGCATTAAAGGCAAAATCGCCACTGGAAGTTACACATAAAATGTCTTTATCTTTAACATCAAATTCTTTTAAAGCGGCGGTTTGATTTTCATTAGTAACTAAATAAGTTGGCGAATAGTTAGTAAATGGGGCAAAATCATTAGTAGCAGTTTTATTTTTAAGTAGTTTTTCTAACATTTTATGTTCATAAATATTTTTTAACATGCTCTACTTTCCTTTCTTTAATTAACTTCTTTTAATAACATGATTATCTATTTTCGGCTGTTTATTTCTAAAAGTCAATTACTTTTTAATAATTTATGTTTTTTTATTCGGTAATTTGTAAATTTAATTTACATATATTAAAAGAAAAAAGTACTTACATTAAACCAAGTACTTCTTTAAAAATTTAATTTTTCAAACATCCAATTGGCACAATATAAATGCCATCTTCACGACGGTATGCATACTTATCTGTACCAGTCAATATCATCATAAATAATGGTTTTTTCATTTTTTTAGTATCTATTTTAGATGCTAAATTATTTAAAATATTAACCCCTTCGGCAATATTTTTGTTTTATTCAAATTATTTTTCGGCAATTTGTGGCTTTTTCATTCGGTAATTTGTAGACTTTTTGTTCGGCAATTTGTAAATTTAATTTGCATATATTAAAAGAAAAAAGTACTTACATTAAACCCAAGTACTTCTTAACTTCTTCTAAATCATCTAAATGATGTTTAGTATGCCCAATAATTTGGTAATCTTCATGACCCTTGCCTAAAATTAGTAGGATATCGTTATCTCCTAACATATCAAGTCCTTTTTTTATTGCTGTAGGTCTATCTATTTCTACTTCATAATTATCTTTAGTAACACCCTTTAAAATGTCTTCTAAAATTTTATTAGGATCTTCAGTTCTGGGATTATCACTGGTAAATATAACATAATCACTTAAGCGACTAGCAATCTCACCCATAATTGGTCTTTTTAATGGATCTCTATCCCCACCACAACCAACAATCGTAATAATTTTACCTTTTTTATTTTCTAAGAAGGAAGTAATAATTTTTTCCACAGCATCAGGAGTATGCGCATAATCAATAACGGCATAGCTATTTCTAACTCTTATTTGTTCACAACGACCCCTTGGGGCATAAATATCTTTAGTAATTTTAATAATATCTTCAATACTAAATCCTAAAGTATTTAAAATACCTAAAGCGGTTAAATAGTTATAAACATTATATTTACATTTTAAATTAGTTTCTACCCTATACTCTTTATCAGCTTTAAACTTAATTAAAGTACCTTTAGGAGTTTCTTCATAACTTAGAATCTGATAGTCTTTACCACTATAACCTAGAGTCTTATAGTTCTTAGTTTCAAAATACTTAGCATAAGCATCATCACTATTAACAATGATAGTTCCCTTTAATTGGTCTAAAATTAACATCTTAGCATGTAAGTAATTTTCCATCGTCTTATGAAAATCTAGATGATCTTCAGTTAAATTAGAGAAAGCTTCTACCGTAAATTCTAAACCTTCAATTCTTTTTTCAACTAAAGAATGACTGGATACTTCCATAACAAAGTATTCACACCCCGCCTCAATAGCTTCGGTAATCATACTATAAACATCTAATATTTCTGGGGTAGTATTATTAAGTTCTCTTTTAACATTTGGCATATAAAAACCAATTGTTCCCATGTAAGCCGCCTTTTTACCTAAGCTTAAAAGCATTTGATAAGTAAGAAAACAAGTTGTAGTCTTACCATTAGTACCCGTCATGCCAATTAATTTAATTTTATTAACTTCCTCTTTATAGTTATCAAGTAAATATTGTTGTAACCACTCTTTAGTATTAGGAACAACTAAAGTTTCTACCGCATAACTTCCATGTTCACAAACTATTTTTACCGCTCCATTTTCGATAGCTTTTTCAATAAAATCATGACCATCAACCGTAAGACCTTTAATAGCTACAAAGGTATCACCTGCTACTACTTTTCTTGAATCTGTTTTTATTTTAATCATAATATCTCCTTTTCTATTATATATAAGTTCATTTTTAAAAAGGATTATGCCTTTTCAAGTTTATTATATAATATATCTTTTAATTTGTAACATTTTTTTAGTTGAATCAGTAATTTAAGTGTAAACTTAAAGAGCAAAAGAAAAAATCTTTAAGTAAATAACCTAAAGACTTTAAGTTAAACATTTAATAGATTTAACCCTTAATACTCTCTTAAGCTTTAAAATTGCAAACAATTTTTAGAAAAATTATTTTTTTTCATGTTCTTCATGCTTACAATCGCACTTATCATCGCAGCCGCAATCATCACAATCGCAATCATCATCACAGCAACAATGTCCACAACAATCATCGAAATCATCAATATCATCATCAAAACCAACATGAAAAGGAATACCCATATCACGAAGAGATGCTGCTAAGAAAATATTAATAGCCGTCTCCGTATCTAGTCCTAAATGTTGAAATAATAAATCACAAGACTCTTTAAGTTCCTTATTTACTTTTACTTCCGTTAATTTAATTTTTTCCATAAACCAATTCTCTCTTTCTAATATGTATTATACCCGAAAATAATCAAAAATACTATCTTATTTATTAATCGTTTACAAAAATCATAATTGCATGGTATACTAGAAAAAATTTAAGGAGGATTATGTATGAGTGAGATTTTAAAAGAACAGGAACAAGGTAATTTAATTGTTTTAAGTGGTCCATCAGGAGCGGGAAAAGATAGTATTATTAATGAACTTAAAAACTATTATCATAATTTTTGGTTATCTATTTCTATGACTTCAAGAAAACCCCGTGGTTCCGAGGTTGATGGGATTGATTATTTTTTTGTTAGTAAGGAAGAATTTGAGGAACATATTAAGAATAATGATTTTCTGGAATATGCTACATATAATGATAATTATTATGGGACACCGAAATCAAAGATTCAAAATTTTTTAAGTCAAGGTAAAGATGTTATTTTAGAAATTGAAATTCAAGGAGCTTTAAAAATAAAGGAAGAATTTCCTAATGCTATTTTCATCTTTATTATGCCGCCTTCTATGCGAGAATTAGTAAGAAGATTAAAGAATCGTAATACCGAAAATACTGAAAAGATTATTGAAAGATTTAAGAAAGCTTATCAAGAGATCAACTACTATAATAATTATAACTATGTTGTTATTAATGATGATTTAGATACGGCTGTTAAAAAAGTTGAAGCAATTTTGGTTGCGGAGCGTTTGCGTGTTTCGCGTATTGAAAATGTTTATGTTGGCAATGCCGAAGAAGAACTACATGAAGGCTTAAGAGATGATGTAGAGTTTGTAAATCATGTTAAAGTAACGGAAAATATAAATGAATGAGTTATTAAATAATTATTATAATAAATTTAACGAGGATAAGCGTCTGGAAACTAGACATGGAATAGTTGAATTTCAAACAACAATTAAGTATATTAAAGAAGTTTTAAAACATTTTAATAAGCCTAAAATCTTAGATGTTGGGGCTGGTACGGGAAAATATAGTCTTTATTTGAGCAATTTAGGTTATGATGTTACGGCTGTTGAACTGGTTAAACATAATTTAAAAGTCATTGAAAGTAAAAGTAAAAAGGTTAAAACCTATTTAGGTAATGCTCTTAACTTAGAGTTTTTAGGTAATGAGACTTATGATGTGATCTTACTTTTTGGTCCCATTTACCACCTTTTTGGCAAAGATAAAGTGGACGCTATTAAAGAAGTATTAAAGCATTTAAAAAATAATGGTTATCTTTTAATTGTTTACTGTCTTAATGATTTTGCTATTTTAAAACATGGTTTTATTGATGGTCATATTTTAGATGATAATATGTATGATGATAAGTTTATTATTAAAGATAATAAAACCACTTTATATAGTTTTGATACATTTGAATCAATTGCTAATATTAATAAGATATGCCACTTAAAAAGAGAAAAATTAATCTCTCAAGAAGGTATGACAGAATATATAAGACCAATAATTAATAAAATGAGTATAGATGAATTTAATAAGTACTTAGAATTTCATTTCCAAAGATGTGAATCTCCTTATTATTTAGGATATTCTAGACATGTTTTAGATATTGTTAAAAAAGATATAAAAAATCAACCACCAGCTTAGCTGGTGGTTTTCATTTTACGCCTTATAAGGCTCTTATTACTGCTTCGCTTAAAAGCGCTACAACAATCTGACGCTTGCAAATTACTTATGGCTGCCCGTAAACGGGTCTATATTATCCATT
>CAKOMC010000053.1 GCA_934096535.1 uncultured Bacilli bacterium
ATTTTCTTGCATAATTTTACCACCATTGTTAGGAAACTAACAAAATAATTCTAGCATTACTAAAAAGATTAGTCAAATATAATTCCTAATCTTCACTAAATTTTCACACTTTTTTAATTAATTGTTATGCAAATCTTTTTTTATTTTTCACTAATTAGCAGGCTTAAAGGCACTATTTTTAAATCTTTAGACTTAATATATTCTACTAAGCAGTCTAAATAATTAATACTTTTAAGATAAATAATACTCCCACTATCTAATTTTTCTTTTACTTCAATAATATTAGTATTATCTAAAGATAAGCTTGGTTTAACTAAATACTTTTTCTTACTTCGACAAAATTTTAAATTAGAATTATTATTATCTAGCACACAAATATTCGTATTAATCTTATTTTTCTTTAAATATTTATCTACTTCTTTATAATTACTAAAATCATTATTAATCTGTTCAAAATAACTATCTTTAGAAAAATTATCTTTTGTAACTAAACTTGAAGCTTTAATCTTGTTTTTTACTAAATAATCTTTAATTTCTTTACTACTACTTTCATCAACAATAAAACTTACTGCCCGTTTTTTACTATTACCTTTAATAATAATTTTATCTAGGTTATCATTAAGAGAAATATCTGGCTTTATTGGTTGGTTAATTAAATATAAGCTATTAAAAACATCATGTTCTTTCATTTTAGCTAGGCTTTTAAGTTCATCAACAACACTGCCATACATCCCCGGAATTATATAATCATCTTTAATTACGGCATTAACAAAATCTTCTTTTTTCTCTAAACTAGCACTTTTTATTTCCTTTAAAATGGGATCTTGACTTCGAACTAAGTTAGCTGTTTTATTAGTCGTATAAAAACTTAAAAGAATTAAAATACTTAAAAATAGATATTTTCCATACTTTTTCAAAATAATCACCTAGTAAAATCATATTCATAAATATTAAAAAAAATCTAGTTTCCTAGATTTTAATTAATTTTGGATTTCAAAAAATCCATTCCCCTTTTTAAATCTTCTACTAAAAGAGCATATGCCGTTTTATTTTTACGAAGTTCTTTTATAAATTCAACTTCTTCTTTTGTCATGGCAAAATGTTCTTTTTCTCCATTAATATCAAAAGCTGCTAAGGTGTCATTGCCAATTAAATAATCGGCATCGACATTAAAAATTTCACATAAGGCAACGATACTTTCAATGGTTGGATTTCTAAGTTCTCTTTCATAAAGACAAATAACGGATTTTTTAACCCCAATTAATTCACCTAATTGACTTTGAGTAAGACCCTTTTCTTTTCTTAATGCTTTTAATCTATCACCTTTAACCATAAACCCACCTGCTTTCTTTCTTTGGATGATGTTTAGTTTAACATTTTTTTACTATTTGTCAAGCAAAAGTTTGCATATGTTAAATGTAAATTCATTTCTAGTAAATTAATTTTAAATTCTAACTATTTCTTTTTTATTTAAAAAGCCACTAATCTAGTCAAAGTTCAAATTTAATGACTAGCATTGCAAATTTTTATAAAGTACTAAAAAAGAAAGACATTTTTTATAATATCTTTCTTCGTCTTATCTAACTTTTTTTAATATTTATCTCTACTATTTCACTATATTTACTGGTTCTGACCTGATTATGCCAAGCCCCAACTCCTGAGGAAACAATTAACCTTTTATCTTTATAATAGCCATACTTCAAGAAATAACCTAAAGGCCAAATTTGACCAGCATGAGTATGTCCTGATAACTGAACCATTATTCTAAAATCCATATTTTTTATAACAACTGGTTGATGGTCTAGTAATATTGCGGGTCTATCTAAATTATAGGTTAGACTATTTAAATCGACTCTTTTCTTATCTTTTAAATCTCGTCTGCCTATCAAATAGAAGTTATTATTTATTAAAACGCTCTCATCTTCTAAAACCCGAAAGCCGCTTTCTAGCAAATAACTTCTTCTCTTATTATTTAATAAGTCATGATTTCCTTCAACATAATAAAGGCCATACTTAGTTTTGATAGTTCCTAACCTTTTAATAACTTCTCTAGTTTTACTATCTTTACTAAATTCATCTATTAAATCGCCATCAATTACAAAGACATCATAATCTTTAGCACTTACTTCGTTAACTATTTTTTCTAACTTACTACTTGATAGCGTTGATAAATGCACATCACTGACATAGGCCATTTTAATATCTTCAGAAATATCACTATTTTCTAAATTATAAGTCGTAAAATGTAAATGTTCGACATTAATAACTCCTAATATCACTATGATAATTGGTATTATAAAGCACAAATAAAAACTCTTATCTAAAAACTTGTTTTTAAATACTTTATGGATAACATAATATAAAGCATTCAACATCAAAACATAAACAATATAAGTTGAAATAACACTTCTAAATAGTAAACAAACTAAAACAACAAAAATAACCCCTATTCTCTCATTTCGCTTTTTTAACTTTTTTTGCATGTGATAGTATTCTTCAATATTTTTAATGGCTAAATAGGAAGTTACTATCCATAAAAAAAGAAGTATTAAAGCGTGTATTACTGACATAAGCTCCCACCTTTTATACTTCTAAACATTAATATCTATCTCTACTTCTTAAGAATGGAGGAATATCAACATCGCCGTCATCTTCATCTTCATCTTTATTATTATAAGAATCCATTCTTGTATAGTCAGCATCGCCTTCATCAGCATCGCTATCCATATTATCATCAAAACCAGTGGCAATAACGGTAACGATTACTTCATCATTTAAGTTTTCATTGATAACGGCTCCAAAGATAGTATTAATATCCGTATTAGCAGCATTTCTAACCACTTCGGCAGCATCTTCTGCTTCAAATAAAGTTAGTGAATTACCACCCGTAATATTAATAATGGCATCTGTTGCTCCATCGATGGTAGTTTCTAATAATGGACTAGATACGGCTTGTTTAGCAGCTTCCACAGCTCTATTTTCCCCAACGCCAATACCAATGCCAATAATCGCATTACCGCGTTTTGACATAATAGTCTTAACATCAGCAAAGTCTAAGTTTACTAACCCCGATACGGCAATTAAATCGGAAATAGATTGAACTCCTCTTCTTAAGACATTATCAACCTCTTTAAAGGCTTCCATCATTGGGGTAGTTCTATCAATAATATCTCTTAATCTATCATTTGGAATAACAATGATTGTATCAACATGATGTCTTAATTCTTCAATTCCAATTTCCGCATGATCCATTCTTTTCTTGCCTTCAAAACGGAACGGTTTAGTAACAATACCAACAGTTAAAGCCCCTAAATCTTGAGCAATTTCCGCAACAATTGGAGCTGCTCCGGTACCAGTGCCGCCACCCATACCACAAGTAACAAAAACCATATCAGCTCCACTTAAGGCTTCTTCTATTTCTTTTTTACTTTCTAAAGCGGCTTCTCTACCAACATCAGGATTAGCGCCAGCTCCTAGGCCATTAGTAATACTCTTACCAATTTGTAACTTAGTTTCTGCTTTACTTACATTTAAAACTTGTAAATCAGTATTGGCAACAATAAATTCTACGCCTTGAACACCTGATTCAATCATTCTATTTACGGCATTACAGCCGCCACCACCAACACCTATAACTTTAATCTTTGCAATTTGATCCATTTTCATCTCGTACATAAACACTCTCCGTTCTCGTTATTCAAAGAAATAATCAAAGACTTTCCCAATTATACTATTGCTACTAGTCTTAGCTTCGCTTTCTTCTTTGCTAAATTCTTCTTGTTCTTCTAAACTCAATATGGAATAATCGTAATTTTTTAACTTAGCATTATAATCATACCATTTAATTAATCCCAAAGCACTTGCATACCTGGTATCTCTAATTCCAATTGTATTAATATAGCAGGTGCGCGCATTCTTACCAAATACTTCTAAAACATTTAAGTCAAAATCGCCTATATTTGCTATTCCACCTGTACATATTATATAACTTATTTGTCTTTTTGTTAAGGTGTTAATTTGCTTTTTAGCCATTCTAAGTATCTCTTGTACCCTTGATTCAATAATTTCACTTAAATTAACCTGATTAACAATCAATTTATCACCATTATTATCTTTAATCTCAACCTTATCTAAGTTACTAGCATTCTTACTATTTCCTAACCCTACTCTTTTATAAACATCTTTTGCCGATTCTAAAGAAATCTTATAAACATAACTAATATCTTTTAAAACATTAAAACTCCCAACTTTAATTTTTTCTGTATTGACAAGAACTCCTTTATTATATATGGAAACACTTGTACTTAAATAACCGATATCAATAATAACGCCACAGGTCGCATCCATATCATGGTTCTTTAAAGCAAAATAATTTCCCACAACATCATAACTAATATCAACAACACTTATTCCTAAATTATCTAATATTTTTAAATATTTATAAACATCTTCTTTAGTTGAACTAGTAATAATACTTTTAACTTCTAAAGATTTGCTAAAGGTATTAATAGGTAAATCAGTCTGACTAGAATCATCTAAAGTATAGTATAAAGGCGTAATATTAACTAATTCCATATTATCTTGAATAACATTTTTACCAGATAAATTAACTACTTTTAGCATATCCTCAACAGTAATTAAATTATCTTCATTTTTAATATCAATCTTGGCTCTATTAATTGTAAAAGAGGCAGTATCAGATGGAATCACAAGTAAAGTTTTCTTGATTTCAATGCCTAATTTTTCTTTGGTATCACTTAGAATTTTTTGAATTTGCTCTTCTAAAGCAATATAGTCCATAGTCATATCTTTTTTTAAAGCCTCATTACTAACAATACTACTTGTTAAAACATACAAATTTCTATCTTTAATTTCTGCTACTATAAATTTTATACTAGCATTTCCAATATCTAAACAAGACATTATCTTTCGCATAAGTACCTCTACCTTTTTTCTAAATTAATTATACTAAAGTTTATTTTTATTTGCAAGATTCCCAGCAAAAAAGACTATTAAGAAGCCTTAATAATCTAAAATTAAATTAATTAAAAAGTTATGACTAAACAGTTTTTCCAAAATATTTATAGTTCTGATTATTTAAACAATTCAAAATAAAACTTATCTTAATTACTTTATTCTAAAACATTATTATACCTGCAATAAAGAAAACAATACCAACAATCAGCATCAAAACAGAACCACCATCTTTATCAAAAATAGCATCAAAGGGATTTTCAGGATTATATCTAACTTTTACTATACTGCCAATTGGGTGTTTAGCTCTTGTAGTCCCAGAATAAGATGTTGGATTAATAAGATAACTAACATCATCTACTACATATTCAGCAATAATTCCATATGTATCAGGACCATCACTATTTCTGCTAACTGCATAGTCTACTACTTTTCCATCTATTAAAGTAAAAGTTTTTTTCTTTTTACTTCTTGATATGATATTAATAATCGCCCAAACAACTAAAGCAAAACCTATAACAATAAATACTAAACTAAATATTATATTTTTTCCGCCCATTTCCACGGTTACTTCTAACATTGATAACATTTTTTCTAACATAAAATCACTCCACTATTTACTTTTTCTCTCTTTTTTACTTTTATATCTTTTGGTTCATTTATAAGAATATTTCTTATATGATTATCATTTCTTCATTAAAGTTTGAAAAAATTCAACTAAAACATCCCTTTTTAAAATAATTATTCCCACTGAAACAACAATTATTATTATTAGCATTACTACTGGTAAGCCAATCTTTCCTTGTTTTTTATCTGATGTTTTTGCCCCATCTTGATTATTATCATTAACAGCTGGTTGGGCTACCCCATTATTAGGAATACTGCCAACACTAATAGAATTTTCCAAGGCGACATTATTTGTGGGAGCTGTTAGAGCTTGCTGTAAATTGGTTACGGTCTCTGGACTTATAACATTGTCATTATCTGGCATAGTATTACTACTATTTGCGGTAAGATTATCATTGGAATTAAATATTTGATTATTTATTTCTTGATTAACAGTAGGTGCTACCTGACCATTAAAGTTATTAGGATTAAAATCAGAAGTCATTTGGTTTTCTAGATTAACGCCTTGGGTAGTTTTTTCTAAAGTTGGTTGAACTCCTATTTCATTTGATATTTTATCTTGGGGTATTACATTTTGCGCATTAAATGTTCCCGCTTCAGGATTTATGACATTACCACTATCAAAATTTGAAGTTTTCAAATTATTAAAATTGGTTGTATTTTGACTTTCTGGTGTTGCGGCATTAAATTCAGGTACTACTTCTTGATTAGAAGTTACATTTTGAAAAGGAACATTAACATCCGACTGAACATCAGCGCCGTTTGATACCTCATCTTGAGGTATTATATTTTGAGTATTATATGTTGCCGTATTAGGATTTATGACATTACCGTTATTAAAAGTTTGCTGATTATCTATTGTAGTTTCTCCAAAAACTGGGGTGGTGGAAACATCAGCCGTTTCTTGATTTACAGGAGCAAATTGATTGCTAAAGCCTTCTGGATTAGACACCACCTGATTGTCAGAAAAAACTTGCTCAACTGCTTGTACTTCATTTTGATTAGGAACAAATTGATTGTCAAAAGCATTACCTGATTTAAGAGAATCTAAACTCCTAAAATCAGTACCATTATTTTCGGGGGTTACCTTAGAATTTGCAGCAGAATTTGCAGCACCTGCAACATTTTCTAAAGAATTGGTAGTATCATCAAAGCCATTAAAATCACTAATTACATTAACAGAACTATCAGTAGATTCTAGAGCTTGGTTTGAACCTGCTAAATTAGAAGCATCAGTATTTTCTGATTGTTTTAAAGTATTAGTTGGCGAATCACTTTGAATACTAGAGGCGGTCTGATTAGTAAAAGGATTAGCAAAAACAGACATATAATCTGGATTTTCAGAAGTAGTTGATGAAGTATCTGAATCAGTGGTAGCTTTTTCAGATACTTGGGAAGCAACAGTTCCCGCTTGTTCTTGGCTTTCTAAAGAAACACCATTAGCAGTTAACCCAGAAAAAGCGTTCATTGCTAGCTCAGTAAGCTCGCTATTATCCGTTGCGGTTTTCCCTTCATTTGTATTGTGAGTTTCTTTTGATTCTACTTGATTATCACTAACACTTCTTTCTAATAAAGAACCATCACTTGGTGGGGTTATATTACTGCCTTCCGTCTTAGAATTATCGTTATTAAAATTAACATTAGAATTGTTATAATCATTACTTACTGGCGTAGCAGTACTTTGGGTATTACTAGAAGAATTATCCCAAGAGCCAAAAATATCATCAACATTTATATTGCTAGCAGCATTACTAGTACTCTCTTGGCTTACAGGATTAGTAGCATTATCCACATTTTCAGGAGAAAAAGTAGAACCTCCAAAATCAATTACCCCATTATTATTCTTGTCACTCATAATTGCACTCTCCATATCATACTAAAAATTATAACACAAAAAGTTTACAAGCAAAATAAAAAAGTACCAATAAATGATACTTTTTAAAATTAAGCTTCTTTTTTAGTTGTTTTTTTGGCTGTAGTAGTTTTCTTAGCAGCAGTCTTTTTTGCTGGTTTTTCTTCTACTTCTTTAGCCTCAGCTTTTTTAGTAGTTGTCTTTTTAGCAGTCTTTTTAGGAGCTTCTTCTTTAACTTCTACTTTTTTTTCAGCTTTAACAGCAGCTGGTTTATATTCCTTACCGGCTAGAGCTTCTTTAGCAATATTTACTAAGTTAGTAAATGCTGCCTCATCACTAATAGCAAGTTCAGAAAGCATTTTACGGTTTACTTCGATATTTGCTTTAGCAAGACCACTAATGAATTTTGAATATGAAATATCATTCATACGGCAAGCTGCATTAATTCTTGTAATCCATAATTTTCTAAAGTTTCTCTTATTTTGTTTTCTATCACGGAAAGCATAATTACCACTGTGGAATACTTGTTCTTGAGCAGTTTTATATAATCTGTGTTTAGAACCAAAGTAACCCTTAGCTTCTTTTAATACTTTTCTTCTTCTTGTTTTGGAAACACTTCCACCTTTAACTCTTGTCATCTTCTACACCACCTTACTAGATTCTATCCATTAATTTCTTTGCGAAAGTATCATTTAATACTCCCTTATTTCTTCTTTGTCTAACAGCCTTACTTGAATCTTTTGCTGTTTTATGGTTACCATTACTCTTCTTATATGTAACAGTACCATTTTTTTTAGCATTTAAAACTTTGCTACTTGCTTTATGAGTTTTTTGTTTGCATTTTGCCATAATAACATTTCCTTCCCTTACTACTTATTTACTTTTGGTGCCAATAGCATAAACATGTTTCTGCCTTCTAATTTTGGCTTTTCTTCGATAACGGCTACTTCTTCCAGTTCTCTTGCGAATCTTTCAAGTACCTCGGCTCCTAATTCAGTATGAGCCATTTGGCGTCCTTTAAATCTAATTGACGCTTTAATTTTATGACCTTTAACTAGATAATCATACGCATTTTTCTTACGAGTATTAAAGTCTCCAATATCAATAGTTACGGATAATTGATATTCTTTTAACTCTTTATTGTTTTCTCTTTGTCTTTTTTGTTGTTCTTTTAACTTCTTTTGTTTTTCATAACGATACTTGTTGTAGTCCATAATCTTAGCAACAGCTGGATTACCATTTGCATTAAGAAGAACTAAATCTAAGCCTGCATAAGATGCTAAAGTTAAGGCATCCCCACGCTTTTTAACTCCCATTTGTTCCCCATTTGGACCAATAACCATCATTTCCGAAACCCTAATCTTATCATTGATAGGCATTTCATTCTTATCTTTTGCTATATAAACACACCTCCACTATTATTATATTTAAAAAGGCAGATACCTAGTATCCACCTATCACCTAAAAGTTTTATCTTTATTGGCCTTAAACCCACTTTATCAATCTAAAGTCAGGTGAATTTGTGGATACAAATTGCTTTCCTCTTTAATAACAATTAAGATTATAACACATTTTATTACGAATGCAAGTAAAATATGCTTATCTTACCAGATATTTTGCTTTATTTTAATTATTAAGTCCCATTTTTTAACGACTCTTACCAT
>CAKOMC010000054.1 GCA_934096535.1 uncultured Bacilli bacterium
GCATTATTATTACTTCTAATTTGTTCTAACTTTTTTAAGAAAGTTATTTTATCAGGACTATTATTAATTGTTGTGATAATACGGTTTAAATTAGTTTTTAAATCTTCATTTAAATTATTATCTGTGTAAAGAGCATAAGTTAAAATTTCTTCCAAAAGCGTTTTTGTGTTTTCCATATCCATAATTATCATATCCTTATATTATCTATACCCATTATAGCAAGAAAAAAACTATAAAAAAAGCCTCATATCACTAGAATACGGGCTTTTAAGTTAATTTTTTTATCGTTTTTGAAGATTTTTATTAATTTTTTTTAAGTAAGTCTTTTCTTAATACCGCATGAACAACAAAACGCTCCGAAGTATTTGCACAGGTTGATAAAGTTAAAATTTTATCATCGGCGGTAATTGCAATATCACTTTTAAATACCGAACGACTACGAATTAAGTTAATAAAGTTAAAGAATTCTTCTTGATTATTAAAGTTGGTTTGTAAATAATCATCAGTTACGGGAATGGTGTAAGCTGAGAAAACTTCCCACTTCATTTCGGCATTAATATCGTTATAAGTAATTAAGTTATCCTTAACATTTTGATACCAATTCTTCTTCGTAACTTGACTTAAAGTGCCAAACATTGTCTTACTATAATAACGATTATGAGCAAAAATAATGGTGTTTTGATCTAAAATAGTACTAGAGTTTGCATAATTTAAGAAAACCCAACCATTAAAATCCTGCTTCTTATTGAAATTGTGTTTTAAATAATAATCATTATCAGTAGCTTGAACAATAGGATAATCAATAGTAGTATTGGGAACATTTAACCACCCAACTGTATCACTATTTAAATCCTTTAAAGCCATAATTACGGGATTTTGTTCTTCTTTTTTGACAGGGGTAGAAGCCGTGTTGCCATCAGGATTTTCAGGATTACTTGGGGTTTCGTTATTATCAGGAATTTGGGTGCTACCATTTTCATCTGGGGCCTCATTATTGCTAGGATTGTTATCAGATGAGTCTTCCTTAGAATTATCATCGGTATTAATATTGTTATCTTTAATCTTGGTATCTAAATACTCCGTAATATTATCCTTAATAGCATTAACATTTTCTAAGGACTTCTTATTATTATAGAAAACAAAAGCAAAAGCCATAAAAGAAAGTAAGATGATGATAAGACAGCAAGATTTTATTGTCGTGGCAATAAGTTGCTTTATGTAATTAGATTCAATATACTCACTAGAATAAGCTAAAATAATATTAATATGTTGTTTCTTATTTTCCTTTTTTATCGTTTTAATTCTTTCAATAATATCTTTATCCGTAATATTATCATGAATAGCAATCGTTATATTTTTAATTTTTAACTCTTTTAATAAATCAATTAAAGAAAGTAAATCAGTTGTTAAGAAACGATATAATTCAATCGTTTTTAAATATTTATTAATCTTAAAGAAAGTCTTTAAGTCATTATAGTCATTAGCCACTATGGGACACATCAACTTAATTGTTTTAGCATAAAAGATAGCTGAATAGTTATTTAAGTCATTATTAGCCATAAATTGGGAAGAAAATAAAACTTCTTGTTTAGAAATAACCTTGATATTATCTTTATCAAAAGTTTCAATTAAATAAGTAGGAATCGATAAACACTCAACTTCTTTTAAAGAATTAATTTTCTTTATAGCCTCATATGCTTCATAAGTAAAATTCTCATTAGTATTCATTAAAACCTTATTTATAGGGATATTTTTAAAACAAGGAGCAACGGTACTAATAACAGTCATATCGTTTGCGATGATTAAATCGGTTTTCTTTTCTACACATATTTCTTTTAAGAAACCACTAACTAATTTTTGATTTTTAGCAACATAATCAAGAGAAAATAAGAGCTTTTCATTACTGATAATGTTTGTATTTAAAAGGGTTTTATCTAAGTTTTTCTCTTTTACAACTAAATATATTTTTAAAGTTTGATTTTTAAATTCAATTTCTATTTTTTGCATAATAACCTCGCCAATTTTATAAATTACAATACAATAATATCATAGTTTGTAATATTTTTGGAAATAATGTCTTAAAGTAATTTACTTTTTTTTGAAAATTTGATATCATAAAAATGAAAAATAAGGGAAAGATAAATGTGAGAGGTAAATTTATGAAAAAAATTAATAAGTTATTTGCTACTGCTTTAGTCGGCGTAGTAGGGGTTCTTGGAATTGGGGTTGTTCATGCTGCTGATTTGAATGCGGGACCAGTTACTGTAAAGTGTAATAATTCAAAACTAGCAATTGGAGCATCCACTGTTTGTGATGTTATCATTACACCATCTGAAGATTTAGCTGATACAGCTACTACTGTTAATAAAGCATTCATATCTATGTCGCAGTCAGAATATATTACGGCAAGTAGTATTACTGCAAATGAAGCTGCTGGTTTTAAAATTGAAAGTGGCGCTGATACAAGCGATAAAGCTAAAGAGCGTACTGTTCAATTAGGTTTTAGTGGTAAATTAACTAAAGGTGTAGAAACTAAAATTATGTCATTTACATTAAAATTAGAAGAAGCAGCTTCTAAGTTACCAGAAGGTAATTGTGCTGAACTTTGTGTAAGTGGAGTTATGTTTGATGTTACATCAGCAAAAGGAACAATTGCTAAAGCCGTTGTAGGTGATACCGGTAAAGCTTGTCCAAATATCATTATTACAGAACAAAAATGTGAAGGTAAAGGTTGCAATCCGGAAACTGGAGAATTTATTAACTATGCCATTATTGCAGGTGTTGCTGGTATTTCTTTAGTGGCTATTGCTGTTGTTACTAAAAAGAAAAAATTCTATACTGTTTAGTTTAGATTTTAGAGACTACGGTCTCTTTTTATTTTGCTTACAGCTTGGTTGAATAAAAAAATTAATATTGGTAATATAGTAAAAAAAGACTTGAAAATTTATTTAAAGTAAATAATCAGCCATAAATTTAACTTTTTTGAAGAAATTTAGCAATTTTTGAAGGAAATTAGGGGGTAGGCGGTAATATATATAATTAGAGGGACAAATTTTAATTTGCTATAATTTATAGTATAATAAAGATGGAGGATTTATGTTAAGTGTAAAAAAAATATATAAAAGTTATGGTACTAAAGATAATAAATATCCAGTTTTAAAAGATATTAATTTAAATTTTCGGACTAATGAGTTTGTGGCTATCTTAGGACCATCTGGTTCGGGAAAAACTACTTTACTAAATATTTTGGGAGGACTTGATCGTTATGATGAAGGGGACTTAATAATTAATGGGAAGTCGACTAAACAATTTAAGGAGAGTAATTGGGACAGTTATCGTAATAAATCAATTGGCTTTGTTTTTCAAAGTTATAATTTAATTAGTCATATTTCTATATTAAGTAATGTCGAGATGGGACTTACCTTAGGTAATGTTACTAAGAGCGAAGCTAAGAAAAGAGCAATTGAGGCTTTAGAAAAAGTTGGGTTAAAAGACCATATTCATAAGAAACCTAATCAGTTAAGTGGGGGGCAAATGCAGAGGGTTGCCATTGCAAGAGCTCTAGTTAATAATCCTGATATTATTTTAGCTGATGAACCAACGGGAGCCTTAGATTCTAAAACTAGTACGCAAATTATGGAGTTAATTAAAGAAATTTCTAAGGATAAATTAGTTATCATGGTAACTCATAATGATACCCTAGCTGATATCTATGCAAGCCGAATAATTAAATTAAGTGATGGTAAAATTGTTAGTGATTCTAATCCCTATGATGCTAAAGAAGAAAATGCTGAATATAGCTTAAAAAGAACTAAAATGAGTTTTTTTATCGCTTTAGGTTTATCTTTAAATAATATTAAAACCAAGAAGGGGAGGACCTTACTTACTAGTTTTGCGGCTTCTATTGGGATTATTGGTATATCTTTAGTTTTAGCCCTTTCTAATGGTTTTCAAAAACAAATTGATAATTTTGAAAGAGATACTTTATCTAATATGCCTATTTCCATCCTGAAAGATGGTATTGATATAAAAGAGGCCATTACTACTTCAACTACTAATGACTTAGAAGAATATCCTTTTGATAATATAATTAGAAAAGAAAAAGATGCTCAAACGATAAGTCACGCTAATAAGATAGATGCTAAATATATAGCTTATTTAAATAATATTGATAGTATTTATCTTAGTGGGATATCTTATGGTCGCTATACTAATATGAATTTATTAATAAAAAATAATGAGGAAGCAGTGCCTTTTCTTTACCAATTATCACCAATTCCCGAAACTAAAGATGGTAAGGTTGATTCTTTAGTAACTAATAATTATGATTTACTAGCGGGTAAGTTACCTGAGGCAAGTAATGAATTAATGTTAATAGTAGATTCTTATAATAAGATATCAGCTGATCTTTATAATCTTTTAGGACTTACAGACTCTAGTACCTTTACAGATGTTTTAAATAAAGAAATTAAATTAATAAATAATAATGAATATTATACTGAATTTAATAATATTTATATTGGTAATACTGACTATGCTTCGATGTATGAAAATAGTAATAATATAACTTTAAAAATAGTAGGTATTATAAGAGGTAAAAAAGATAATCAATTTAGTGAAATGGCTGGAACTGGGTTAAGTTATAAGGATTCTTTATTAGAAGAATATATTAATAAAAATAAAGAATCAGCTATTGTAAAAAAGCAAGAAGAAGTAGATTATAATGTTTTAAGTGGTCAAAAGTTTGATGAATCAATTACTAAAGAAATGATTTTAAGTACTTTAGGAGGTAATGATATTCCTTTTAGTATTCAATTGTATCCTAAAGATTTTAATAGTAAAGATGAAATAATCGAATATTTAGATAAGTATAATGAGACTAAGCAAGATGAAGATAAAATAGTTTATACTGATTATGCTAGTACGGTAACTGAGCTTTCTAGTGGTATTATGAATGGTATTACTTTAGTGTTGGTAGGATTTTCTTCAGTATCGCTAATTGTTTCTTCTATTATGATTAGTATTATTACTTATATTAGCGTTTTAGAAAGAACTAAAGAAATTGGTATTTTAAGAAGTCTAGGAGCTCGTAAGAAGGATATATCAAGAGTATTTAATGCCGAAACTTGTATTATTGGCTTTGTTTCTGGTCTTATGGGTGTAGGGATAGCTTATCTTTTAACATTCCCAATTAATATAGTTATTAAAAATGCTACAGATTTAAGTAATGTTGCTCTTTTAAGTGTTAATCATGTTATTATAATGATTACAATAAGTGTTGTTATAACAATGATTGGGGGATTAATACCAGCTAAAATGGCTAGTAAAAAAGACCCTGTAGTAGCTTTAAGGACGGAGTAAGATGATAAAGAATATTGTTTTTGATATTGGTAATGTTATTTTAAATTTTGATATCAAAAGGGTTTTAAAGGAATATACGAGTGATTCTAATATAAGAAAATTTATTTTAGATAATATTATTAACTGTTAGGTAATGCCTTAATAGATACTGGTTATTTAAAGGTAGAGGACGCTATTAAAATTGTCTGTGATCGAACTAATCATATAAATGACAATATAATTATTGATTTTTGGACAACCTATCTTAATTATGCTTATATAGATAAGAAAATGTTAGAGTTAATTATAAAGTTAAAAGAAAATGGTTATCATACTTATATATTATTTAATATTAATCCTTATACATATAACTATATTTTAGAAAAATATAATTTATTTAATATAGTAGATGGGTGTATTTTATCTTACCAAGTTCATATGATAAAACCATATCAAGGAATATACCAAGAATTAATTAACAAATTTTATTTAAATCCTAAGGAAACTTTATTTATTGATGATAATTTAAATAATATTAAAACTGCTATTCTTTTGAATATAAAGGGTATAAAAGTAAAACCTGATAATTATCATGATGTTGAAACTAAATTAAGAAAGAATAATATTAAATTTTAAAAGGAAAAGTGGGTCATCAAAACCAGTTTTAATTTATACCTTATTATTATACAATTTATAAGAAATGAACTAGTAAGTATTTCTTACTAGTCCAGAAATTAATTAAATAAAATATAAAAAAGCACTAGAAAGCGACTAACTTATTTCTAGTGCTTTTAAGTATCATTAAAAGTAACTGGGGCCATTTTTGATAAGAGAATTATAAATAAACCATACTAAAATATTTATATTTTTTTAAGGCCCCAGTTACTTAATTAGTTTCTACTACAAACGGATCGTTTGCAGTACCAATACCAGAAGTTATCGGAGTATCAGATTTCAGATTGATAACTGGGCGGGCACCAAGACCGCTAGCCACATGCCAGAGGCCAGTCAGATAGCCAGCGCTAGACTGAAACCAATCACGAGCATCGCCGAGCGTCGCATTAAAGCGAGAAGGGGACAAAGTCCAGTAATGCTGAGTAGAATAAGCCCATGATAATTTATTAATGTGTCTTTGATCCATACCAGCAAATACTAATTCATCATATGTAATTAAACCGACTGGATATGTTAAAGCTTTATTACCTATACTTGAATCGGTTGTTGTGTATAAATCTCTCTCTTTGTTTGGACATGTAAATTGAGCTGTATTTTTTTCATATCTTCCATATGCCCCAAAATAACTATAAATAGAAGTACTAATACCATCTCCACCTGTCAAAGTTCTATCGCCACAGAAACCAGCAGAGTTCGATACATAACTACTAAATCCTTTATCAACAATATTAGTTTTATACCAATTATCTACAGTTGTTTTAATTGTTGACGATGTTGTGTTTGTATGGACTTCATCAAATGTTGTGCCATCTGGATTGCCATACATATATCCGACATAAGCAGGATCATTGTGTTTACTATTAAATTGATATGTTCTATTATTAATTGACTGATTAACTCCAGAAGCATTCTTTACGGCTCCATCATATATTAATCTAATCGTACCATCGCCATTTATTCTTACTATTTGCCAATAAATATTAGCAAAGTAAACTATATTATTTTTAACATTACCACGATAATAGTAAGTTGTACCATAATCATCTGCAGCTTGATATAATCCTTTATCAGATTTATCTGTTTCTAACTCTGTTTCCGTTAAAGTAATGCAAGATAAATTATAAACGTTTGTAGCATAAGTAATTCCATTTGTAGTTTGCGTACTTGTGGTTTTTGTCGCTCCAGTAACTTGAAATACTGTTATATCACCACTATTTCTTGCCACATATAATTTGAAATTAGTCTGATTATATGCCATATATTCTGTCGAATAATAATATTTAGTATCGCCACTATAATCTAGGGTTGTTGGATCTTTTAAAGAACAATTTCCTAATGAATATCTAGCCGTCTCGTTACTTAATGATTTGGTTGTACATATATACATATATTGTTCATTAGCATTTAAATCACTTAATTGAGTTACCGAACTTATAGCCTCTGCTGTTGGCTTTATTACTTGTTTTGTAACTTGACTTCCAGTTTTTTCAACCCATTTAATTATTGGAGCAGTATTAGTTAAATCTACTGCTTGTTTACTAGCAATCTTAGTTTTAGCAATAGCAGGTGTTGTTTGATATTCATTGGCAAGGATTGCATCACCCAATTTATTATAACCAGCTGATACAGGACTATAACTACTAGGTTCTGAGACTGTAACTATTTTTGACTTAAATACTTTATTCATTGCATCATCATTTATGGTTACATCTTCGTCCATCCAGAAAGATACCGTGTAATCTATCGAATCTCCGGCTCCCAAATAACCTTCGGCAATCGTTCTAGCCTCAGTCGATCCCGTCATTGTTGTTGCAGCTGTTTTATATTTATCTAAGGTTGTAATGGCATCACTGTTAATCTTAGTAGCTATAAACTTGCTATTTAGAGTAGTTCCTTCTAACATTTCTAAATTAACATAATAATGGGCAAAAATTGAACAACTATTCTTTAAAGTAAAACTATATGGTTTTAATTTTAACCCTTCGGCATCAGTTATTGGATAAGCATTAGTTAAATTAATTTCATCTTTTTCTTCAGCTAGTTCAATATTAAAACAACCAGATGTTCCTTTATTAGCATTATCACTTATAAATGTAAAACGCCAGTAAGCATAAGATAAACCTATACTAACTAAAGTTATAATTAAACAAATAATTATTAGACTAAACTTACTTTTCTTTTTCATGACAAACATCCTTACTACTTTTATTATTACCAAAATTTTAAAAATAATTACTAAATTAGTGTAACTCATAATAACCACTAATCCGTATTTTCGCTTTCGTAGAGTATGTAACTCTATGAAA
>CAKOMC010000055.1 GCA_934096535.1 uncultured Bacilli bacterium
ATATTTATGGAAAAGATGATTTATTTGCATTAATTATCATTTTAAGACAAATACTAAGAAATGAAGATTTTAGAATGGTAGTTAATGAAATATCTTATGAATTAGATATTTTAGAAGGAAAATTACAGCATATTAGTATTGATAAAGTCATGGATGCAATCGGTTTTCCCAAAAATTATAAAGAAATAGTAAGGATGGATATATAATGAATGAACAAAGAGTTGTTAATGCCAAGGTCGTAGGTAATAAAGGAAATATTTGGAACAAAATATTACTGGCCATCGTTTTAGTATGCGTTGGGGCTGCTGGAATGTATGCCGTTATAAAACTAAATCCCGGAACCACCATTGTCAATAAGTTAGAAAAAGAAGTAACGGTTAATGAAAACGGAATTGCCGATGCTGTTGAAAAAGTTTATAACTCAGTAGTAGTTGTAGAAAACTATCGAAGCAATAAACTTCAAGCCACTGGTACTGGTTTTATCTTTAAAAAAGATGGTAATAAGTATTATGTCATGACTAATTATCATGTAATTGAAAGTTCATCAAAGGTAAAAATCGTTTTAACAGATAACACTAATACCGAAGTTGAAGTCGTTGGTGGCGATAAATATGCGGATATCGCAGTTTTATCATTTACTTCTTCAAGTGATTTAACTGTTGCCGAAATTGGCTCAAGTACTGATGGTCGAGTTGGGGATACAACATTTGCTGTAGGAGCTCCTTTAGACAGTTCTACTTATTCTTGGACTGTAACAAGAGGTATACTTTCTGGTAAAGATAGAATGGTTGCTGTATCTACTACTAATAGTACTTCAAGTGATTACATTATGCGAGTTTTACAAACTGATGCCGCTATTAACAGTGGTAACTCGGGTGGACCTTTATGCAATAGTAATGGTCAAGTTATTGGCGTAACTAATATGAAATTAGTATCAAGTGGCGTTGAAGGAATGGGCTTTGCTATTCCAATTGAAGATGCTATGGAATTTGCTAATAAGATTATTAATGGCGATGATATTACTCGACCAAGACTTGGCATTAGTATGATTGAACTGGTAGTTGCGGAAAATTATTATCGTATGGATATTCCTGATAATGTTACAAATGGTGTAGTTGTCTATGAGGTAGAAAGTGGTTCTTGTGCTGAAGCTGCTGGCTTAAAATCTCAAGATATTATTTTAGAATTTGACAATGTTAAAATAACAAGTTCGGCTGAATTAAAGTACGAATTATATCGTCATAATGTTGGTGATACCGTAACAATTAAAGTAAACCGTAATGGCTTTGAAAAAGATTTAAAAATAACTCTAAAAAAATAATTGATTAAATAAAAACTCTCTAGTATCTATATAAATACAATAGATTTTAGAGAGTTCTTTTTATTTGTATAAAACATCTAAATCCACAAAACCACTAATACCATCAACTAAACCTTTATCACTAAATTGCCATATTTTATAGTCTTTATCATAATTAGTCATACTTGTATAATGAGCAAGCCACACATTTTTATTTTCTGTATTCCAAACATTACTAAGATAGAATTTACTACCATATAACATTGCCTCATAGCCCTTTTCTTTTAATAAAGTACTAAAATTATTATACATATTCTCTAGATCATAAAAACTAACATGATAATCTTGAAAATTATTCCAGTTTTCCCAGTCAAACGCAACTCCAAGTTCTAAATCAACTCCATCTAAATTTTTAACAATAAACTTAGCTTGTTCTTCAATTTCTTCTAAAGTATTAGCATATGTGTAAAAATAAACTCCCACTTTTAATCCTTGTTCTTTAGCGTGTTGTAAGTTTTCTTTGAAATATTTATCTAAGACCAATTCATTATTAACCGTATAACCAAATCCTAGTCTAATAATAGCAAATTCTACTCCTGCATTTTTAACCTTTTCCCAATTAATTTCACCTTGAAAACTAGATACATCAATTCCTAACATCGTTTCATCATTTTTATATTTAGTAATAGCATCCTTAAAATCTAGGCCTGTAGGCGTACTGTTGCTACTAGAAGTATTAAATTTCTCAATTAAGTGTAGAGTAAAAGTTTTTTCTGATTCATTTCCACTTTCATCTCTTACTGTCATTTTTAATTTATAAGCTCCTGTTTTCTCTTTATCATATTCACCATTAATAATACAAGCAACATTGCGGTCATAATTATCACCGTAAAACGCACTATCACATAAATCAAAATCACTATTTATTTCTTTATAAACATTGTTACTCATACTAAGAAAAGGTGCTACATCATCATAGACCCTAAAATTTACTTTAACATTACTTTTGTGTTTTTTATAGTCCTGATAATTTATACTAATACTATTATCCCCAATTTTATCTAAAAATATTTCTTTATCATCACTAATAAATCCATCATTAACTTTTATCAAATCGCTTAATTTAATTTTATTATAAACTTTAAAATTTAAATTATCCTTTATCTCCACAGTAGCTTCCATTTTGCCACAACCACTACCCAAAAATAAAATCAGAAAATAAATTATTATTAATTGCCTACTTTTTTTCATTACAACCTCATACTTTCTCTACACTATTTATAGCACACATATCTTAAAATACAAAGAGAAAATATTAAAAAACTAATTAGTCTAAAAAAATCTTGCCTGTCTTAGAATTGTGAGGTAATATATATATACATAAAAAACAATAAGTCATAGGAATTATTTCCTTATTATATATAGTCATATAGATACAGAATAAACTTTCTTAACTAACCAATAGTAGTTAATCTTTATAAATTGTTTTGCATTATGAAAACTCCTGTGTTATGATATAGGTATAAGAATATAAAGAGGTTATATATGCAAAAAACAAATAATCCTTATAATAAATCCCTATTAAATGTTGGTATCTTAACGATAGTCCTAGGAATTACTCTGGGTGTAGTAACAATCATCATCAATTTACACAAATATGTTAACAATATAAATAAGTATTCTGATGAGAACAAATATATTTTAGAAGTTGAAATTGCTGAAAATGATAACAATTATACACAATATATTGATGAGCAAAAATCTCTTAATGCTGATAAGCAAAACTACCAAAAAGAGTTAGCAGAAATTTCTAAGAACTCTAATGATTCCGAACAAAAAGCGAAATTAGAAGGTAAAATAGCGGATATAAATATTCGTTTAGAAGAACTAGAACAGTTAAAATATTCTTCATTAACCGAAAAAAATAAACTTCGTAAAGAATATAACGAAGTGATAAAAACCTTAGATGAAAAAACTAAGCCCAAGGCTTTGATTAAATGTTACTTGGTTGGATTTGCCATAATTTTAGTTACAATTAACTGTGGAGCTTATTTTATTCATTTAGCTTTCCGTCCCGATGCTGATGATGTGATTTTAAATCAACAAATGAAAATAAATAAAGAATATGAAGAAAAATTACTAACTCTTAAAAATATGAATAATAATAAAGAATTAAAAACTTCTAATACTTCTAAAGACATTGTAGAAATGCCTAAGAAAAAAGATAGTCAAGCTTGTGGAAATTCTAAAATAGATAATTACCCCAATAATATTAATAATAAAAGTACAAATAAAAAGAACTATCATAACAATAGTAAAAACTATAATCATAGTAATGGCCCTCGTAAAAATAAAACTAATTTAAATAACTCGAATAAATCAAACAACTCAGTAAAAAATAATACTGCTAAGTAAATGTGCTTAGCAGTATTTTTAAGCCATTTAATCATTTAAAATAAAATATTTAAAAATAGTTATCTGCTATTTACATTTTATAATTAACATTCTTATTAGTTAGTAGCTCTTTAACCATACCTTTTATAAATTCTCCAATATCATCTAGCGAACATTTTAAATCTCCAATGAAATAGCGGACAAATAAATTAACACAGCCATAAGTAAAGAAAGTAACTATTAAATCACTATAGTTAGTCTCTGCAAACATATTAAAATCCATTAGTCTTTTATTAATCATATTACTTAGTTTTTCAATAAATAATAAAGGTTCTCTACTTCTAAGAAGAGTTCTATACATCTCTTCATTATCTTTTAAATTCTTAATAACTCTATCAATATACTTATCTAAATCATTTATACTTCTAATATCTTTATCATAAATTGAGATAAGTTCTAGAGTTTCATCTTGTAAATCTTTAGCCACATCATAGATAGAATCATAATGGGTATAAAAAGTTGAACGGGTAATATCAGCTAGTTTGACTAACTCCGTAACGGTCATATTAGATAACTCGTTTTTTTCTTTTAATAACTCGGCAAACGCTTCTCTTATTTTTTGTCTTGTTTTTAGCGAAGACCTATTTTTATTCTTGACTTTCATTTAAACCACCTTTAAACTAGATAAATTATATCAAAAAGGAAAACAAATTGCAAACACATGTCAAAATTTAGACACTATCCATAAATATGTACTTTATAAATTATAATAGTTTGCATATAATTTGTTGTGCGTCCCAGAAAAATGGGGTTTAAAGGGAGGAAAAATTATGCGAAAAGTTACAGATTTCATTATTGAAAAAAGAAATTATGTATTAACTATTTTTATAATTCTATCAGTAGTTTCTTTATATCTTTCAACTAAAGTGCATATCAATTATGATTTAACCGAGTATCTACCAAGTACATCGGAAACGAGAATTGGTATGGATATTATGAATGAGGAATTTCCCGAATTAGATACTAGTGCGTTAAATGTCATGTTTAAAGACTTAAATGGGGAAGATAAAGATAAAATTAAAGAGGAATTAGAAAAATTAGAGGGTGTATCTTCGGTTTCTTATGATGATACTGACAAATATAATAAGGATGAATATACCCTTTATGAAATTACAGTCGATGGTGCGGACGACTCCAAAAACGCCGCCAATGTTTATAATAGTGTAAAAAACAATTATAAAGATTATGAAGTTTATACCTCAGGAGCGGTTGCTACTCGTAATGCGCCGGTTCTTAATATTGCGGTAATTGCTCTTGCTATTTTCTGCGCTATGGTTATCTTAATTATTATGTGTGATAGTTATGTTGAACCATTCTTATTTCTATTTGTTATTGGCCTTGCTGTCTTCTTAAACAAGGGTACTAATATCATTTTTAGTAGTGTATCTAATATTACTACTTCTATTTGTGCAATCTTACAGATGGCTTTATCCATGGATTATTCTATTATGTTAATGAATAGATATACCCAAGAAAAAGAACATGCTAAAAATAAAGACGAGGCTATGAAAAATGCTTTATACCATTCTTTCGGTTCTATTTCTAGTAGTTCAATTACTACTATTGTTGGGTTACTTGCCTTAGTATTTATGAGTTTTACTATCGGTCGTGATTTAGGTATTGTTCTTGCTAAGGGTGTAATCTTCAGTTTAGTAAGTATTTTCTTAGCCTTACCAGCTTTAATATTAATGTTTGATGGCCTAATCGAAAAAACAAAAAAGCAACATCTCTCCATGAAGTTAGACTGGTTAGGAAACTTTAGTTTTGGTATTCGTCATATTGCTATTTTCTTATTCATTGCTATCTTTGCTTTAAGTTATTTCTTAAAAGGCAACCTACAATATGAATTTACTTCTAAAGAACAAGATGATATCGCTAAAGTTTTCAAAGAAAATAACCAAATTGCTCTTATTTACCCAAGTAGCCAAGAAGACTTTGTCGGTGCTTACTGCCGTTCTTTAGAAGGAACTGAAAAAATCGACCAAATTTTATGTTATGGTAATACCATTAATGAACCACTAAAATATGATGAATTAAAAGATAAATTTAGTGATTTAGGTCAAGATGTTGATATTGATGATTATGTTCTTAAATTAATTTATTTTAATTATTACAATAAACAAGAAACTACAATGACTTTTAACGATTTAGTTACTTTCATTGAAAATAAAGTATATCCAAATGACCAACTTTCTAAGGAAATAACTCCTGAAATAAGGGAAAACATTAATAAACTAAAAAACTTTACTAGTATAAGTGCTCTAAATAAAAAGAGAACTGCTAGTGAAATTGCAAGTATCTTAGGAGTATCAAAAGATCAAGTAGACCAATTATTTATTCTTTATAATGCAACTAATCCCAGTACAAAAATCACTTTGCAGGACATTGCTAATTTTATAAGTAATTATGTCTTAAAAAATGATACTTATAAGGCTTATATTTCAAATGACCAAAAATCATTATTAAATCAAGCTAAACCATTCTTAAGTAAAAATAATATTACTACAAAGAAAAATTCTAACGAAATCGCTAATATGTTTGAACTATCTAAAGATGATGTAGATAAATTATTTATGTATTATGAATCATTACAACCTATTACTGAGAAATTAACTATCAAGGAATTTGTTAATTTCACTTTAGATAAAGTCTATACTAACCAAGAATATAAAGGGCTATTTACAGATGATACCCTTGCTTCTTTAAAATTACTAAAAGTCTTAAGTAACAAAGATATTATTAATACCAAGATGGATGCTGAAGGATTAGCTAAAATCTTTGCCTTATCTAAAGATGATATTGATTCTATCTTAGATTTAAAAAATGTTACTATTAATGGTTATACTCCTGCTCAAATTAAAGAATTAATTACTAAATATAAAGAATTGATTGAAGAAAAAACGGGTATCGATGTTGATGAAATCTTAGCAAAATTAGAAGATTATATCCAAAATCATGAAATAACTGAGGAAGAACTAATGACTATTAAAGAAATTGCTACTGCCTTAGGAATTCCGGAAGAAAAAATTGACGAAATTATTACTATTATCCAAAATAAAGAGATTTATGTTACTCCTTATGAATTCGTTAATTTAATTCTAGAAAATAAAGATAACGCTATTCTTAGTAAAATCTTAGATGAAAAGACTATTCAAACTTTAAACTTAGCTAAGAATATTATGGAATCTACTAATAACGATACAACATTTAGTTATCAAGAACTTTCTGATTTAATCGGCGTAGATGAGACCATGCTTAAACAAATTTATACTTTATATCATGTTATGAATACTAAAACTTCAATTACCCCAATGGAATTTGCTAAGTTCTTACTTAACCATCAAAATGATGAAATGTTACAAGGCTCTCTGGATAAAGACTCTCTAACTAAACTAAATCTTGT
>CAKOMC010000056.1 GCA_934096535.1 uncultured Bacilli bacterium
GGATTTCAAAACTATCACCCCACTCATAACCAATAATCAACACCTATTTTATAACATCCTAAAACTTTAGTAAAGAACTTTCGTCTATTTTTGTCGATTAAAAGTTATCCACACCCCTAGTAAAGTTATCCACAGATTTGTCAACAGGTTATCCACAACTTATCAACAGTTTATCCACAGATTTTTTCCCAGAAGTCTGGGAAATTTTTGAGTTATCCACAGTTTTAGGCTTTTTTAGTTATAAACATGTGGATAACTTAGGTAGTAGTACCTGTTGATAATGTTGATAACTCATTTGAGCCCAGTATTTATAAGGATTTTCGCATGTGGATAACTTCAAAAAAATACCATATTTTTAGTCAAAACTGTGGATAACTTCTTACTTTACACGAAAACTTTACATTTTTTTTGGGCAAATTTTTGTCGATTTTTGACCGTTTTTGGAGTTATTCACACCTTAAAATGGAGTTATCAACACCCCAACTGTGGATAACTAAAAAGTTATCCACACCTAAAAACAGTCATTTTTTGGCGTACTTTCGGGCTTTTTTAAAAAGTTATCCACATATCCACAGTATTATGATGATGAATATATATATATAATAATAAAAAGAAAAAGTTATCAACACTTATCAACAATCTTCTAAAAGCAAAACTTTCTAAATGGCAATCCCAAAATCATAAACTATTCTTTATAACCACACTTTTCTGGGTGGGTGGGTTGGGAAGTAATAATAATCATTAAAACCTTGACAATATCCTAAAAATTTTATTATAATAACTTTGCTAATTAGATGTGGAGGTGTCAAAATGAAAAGAACTTATCAACCAAATCAACGCAAAAAAGCTAAAAAACATGGTTTCTTTGCTAGAAAAGAAAGCAATATTCTTAAATCAAGAAGAAAAAAAGGCCGTAAAGTATTATGCAAGTAAACCACTAACTAGTGGTTTTTTCCTTAAGGAGTTAGTATGAAAAGAACAGAAATGGTAAAATCCAACGAAGATTTCCAAGAAATAATTCACAACAAAAAATTTGTTACTAATAAACTGTTTACAATCTATCTAAAAAGTTATCCCCAAAGTTATCCACAGTTTGGTATTGCTGTAAAAAAAAGTTATGGAGACTCTGTTGATAGAAACAAAATAAAAAGACAAGTTCGTTTCCTTGTGGATAACTATAAAAAAGAATTCAAAAATTCGGCTAAATATATTATAATGATAAAGAACACTTGTAAAAATGTTTCTTTTCAAGAAATGAAATCTAGTTTTGCAAGTTTAATAAAGGAGATTAAATGAACAAAAAAATTAAAATCGGAATACTAACCCTTATGGTTTTCCTCACAGTAGGTTGTACAAAATATGTTAAAGATGATGACAAAAGACAAGTTATTAATGAAACAACCGGTCAAACCTTAACTTCCAACATCTTATGTAAGCCAACTACCGACGATTTACTTGATGTTTATAAAAAATATGATGATAAATTAACAACTAAGTTAGAAGATTTACCTTCATGTGAAGAGTTTAAACCTACGGATATCAAGTATCAAAGTTTATGGGAAAGTATTTTTGTTAAACCTCTTGCTTGGTTAATCCTAAAATTAGGAGAAATTGTTAACAATTATGGTTTATCAGTAATTATTATTAGTTTATTAATTCGTATTATTTTAATTCCTCTAACTAAAAATACAATGGCTCAATCAGAAAATATGAAAAAAGCTAGTAAAGAATTAAATAAGTTAGAACAAAAATACGCTAATCGTACTGATAACGAGGCCATGATGCAAAAGTCTCAAGAAATGATGCTAATCTATCGTAAATATAACATCAATCCGGCTAGTAGTTGTCTAACTTCCCTAATTCAATTACCGTTATTATTTGCTTTTTTAGAAGCAATAAATAGAGTTCCTGCTATTTTTGAAGGCACTTTATGGAACATGAATTTAGGAATGACTCCAAGTAAAGCCCTTGCTAGTGGCAATTACATTTATCTAATTTTACTTGTTATTATTGCGTTAAGTACATTCTTCTCATTTAAACAAGCCATGGCTAGTCAACCTCAAGACGGCAATTCTGATATGATGCGCCAAACTAAGACTATGACTTATATCATGACATTTATGATTTTAATGACATCACTTTCACTACCAACGGCCTTAGCCCTTTACTGGATTGTTAATAATGTCTTTGGTATCGTTCAAAATTTTGTTATGAAGAAAATAAAGGAAGCAAGATAATATGGAAGAAGAAGTAAAAAATACTGTTGATAATTCTGTTAACAACTTAGAAGAAATATCCGCTTTTGTTATTAATTACCTAGATTTTGTTATTAATTACCTAGATGAGTTATTAACCAATATGCACTTAGAAGTAAAAATGGCAGCTAAGTTTTGCAATGATCAAATTATTATCAATATGGATTCTAATAATAATGCGATTTTAATTGGTAAAGATGGTCGCACTCTTAAAGCCTTACAAATGATAGTTTGTAAACATACTTATCAACAATTAAAAATTTATCCTAATGTGGTTTTAAATGTTAACAATTATCAAGAACAAAGAGAAGAAAATTTAATTCGTTTGGCTAAAAAAATTGCCAGTGATGTTAAAAAAAGCAAAAATGCTGTTGAACTTGATAATATGAATTCTTACGAACGCCGTATTATCCACAACGCCTTAAAAGATGAAAAAGAAATATCAACTGTTTCTGTTGGTGAAGAACCCAACCGTCATATTGTAATTAAGTTTATTGAAAAGAAGGAAGACTAGTTCTTCTTTTTTTAGTTGGTATTAGAAAAATTATCTCTAACTTAATCTTTATGTTATAATACAATTTATCGCCAATATTTATTTAAAAAGTTACATCGAACTTAATAAAAGCTAAAAATAATCAAGTTTATCATTTTAATTAGGTGGTTTTGTCTTTTTGATTTGGGTTATTAATAAATTGATGATGCTTTATTTAAAAAAAGAATTAAGTTTGAAAATACTAAATGTAAAATTTTAGGTAAAATATTAAATGTCGCTTTTAAAACGACCACAATTAGAAAAAATTGTGATATCATTTAAGCAGTCAAGAAAAATATAAGAAAGAAGGATATTTATGGAAGACACAATTGTTGCCATATCAACAGCTAGCGGAGTTGGCGCTATCTCAATTATTAGATTAAGCGGACCAAACGCTTTAGAAGTTGCAAGTTCAATTTTTAAAGGCAAAGATCTTAAAAAAGTAGCTAGTCATACTATTAACCACGGGTACATTATTGATAAAAACGGCAGTATTATTGATGAGGTTTTAGTATCGGTTATGCTTGCCCCAAAAACTTACACGACTGAAGATATAGTTGAAATAAATACACATGGTGGTATAGCTTCTACTAATAAAGTTTTAGAATTGTGTCTTGTAAATGGCGCTAGACTTGCCCAACCCGGCGAATTTACTAAAAGAGCCTTTTTAAATGGCCGTATTGATTTAACCGAATCCGAAGCTATCGAAGATGTTATTACTTCCTCAACCGATAAATCTTTAAGATTATCAATGAACCAACTAACTGGGTCTTTAAAAAATTTAATTACGGAAATTAGAAAAGATATTATGAGTTTGATTGCTAATATCGAAGTAAATATTGACTATCCTGAATATGAAGATGCCGAAGATATTACTTTACAAAAATTAAAAGAAAAGTTACTTCCTATTAAAAGTAAACTAGAAGAACTATTAAAAAACTCTAATGACGCTAAAATTATCAAAGATGGTATTAATATTTGTATGATTGGTCGCCCTAATGTGGGTAAATCTAGTCTTTTAAATGCTTTTTTGGAAGAAGATAAGGCCATCGTTACCGATATTGCGGGGACCACACGAGATATTGTCGAAGGAGAAACCATTATTAATGGTATTAAAATTAATTTTTTAGATACAGCCGGTATTCGAAAAACTGCCAATGTCGTTGAAAAAATTGGTGTTGATAAAAGTAAAAAAATTATTAATATGGCTGATTTAATTATCCTTGTTTTAAATAATAATGAAAAATTAACCCCTGATGATTTAGAACTTTTAGAATTAGTGAAGAATAAGAATTATATTATTTTTGTCAACAAAAATGACTTACCTGCAAACATTGATTTACCAGATAAAAAATATGCAAATGTTGTTTACGGAAACACCTTAACAACTACTGGTATTAAAGAGTTAAAAGAAATGATAACTACCCTCTTTAATTTAGAAAAAATTAGTACTAACGATGCAACTTATATTACCAATGCTCGTCATAAAGCTCTTATTGAAGTAGCCTTAAATTACTTAAATTCTGCTTTAGAAAACATTGATAATAGTTATTCTGTTGATATGTTAGAAATAGATATTCGTGCTTGTTGGGATACCTTAGGTGAAATAATTGGGGCAACTTATAAAGATGAATTATTAGATGAATTGTTTAGTAATTTCTGTTTAGGAAAGTAGATGAATTTTATGGAAAAAGAATATGAAATAATTGTTGTTGGCGGCGGTCATGCTGGTTGCGAAGCCTCGCACATAGCGGCTTTTAAAGGTCATAAAACCGCTTTAATTACCATGAATATAAAAAATATTGCTGATATGCCTTGTAATCCTTCTATCGGGGGTACTGCAAAGGGCATTATTGTTCGGGAAGTAGACGCTTTAGGTGGCTTAATGGGCCGTGTTGCAGATAGAACTCATTTTCAAATAAAAATGTTAAATAGTGGTAAAGGCCCTGCTGTTCGTAGTTTGCGTGCCCAAGCTGATAAAGTTACTTATCCTAAAGAGATGTTAAGAGAACTAAAAAATACTTCTAACCTTGATATTATCGAAGGAATGGTTGAAGATTTAGTTGTTGAAGATAATAAAATTAAAGGTGTTATCTTGGAAAATGGTGAAGTAATTAAATGTCAAGCCTTAATTTTAACAACTGGTACTTATTTAAGAGGTAGTATCTTGTGTGGCGCTGAAAAACATAACGGTGGACCTCATGGGGAACGCCGCAGTGAATACTTAAGTAGCAACATGAAAAAATATGGCTTTCAAATTCAGCGTTTAAAAACCGGTACTCCGCAAAGAATTAAAGCCTCTTCCATTGATTTTTCTAAAATGCACCCAGAATGTGGTGATGATAGATACTGGACTTTTTCCAATGATTATCCCGCTACTTATGATGTTAATAATCAACAAAAATGTTATCTATTATACACAACCTTAGAAACCAAAAAAATTATTGAAGATAATTTGGATAAATCAAGTATGTATGGTGGTTATGTAGAAGGCGTTGGTCCGAGATATTGTCCTTCTATCGAAGATAAAGTTGTTCGTTTCCACGACAAAGACCGTCATCAATTATTCTTAGAACCAGAATCTTTATATTATGATGACTGGTATTTACAAGGTTTTTCTACTTCAATGCCTCATGATATTCAAGAACAAATGGTTCATTCCTTACCGGGACTTGAAAATGCCATTATTTCTAAATATGCTTATGCTATCGAATACGATGCCATTAATCCCTTGCAAATCAAGCCTTCTTTGGAATCTAAAGTGGTAGACGGAATTTTTACTGCTGGTCAGATAAATGGTACCAGTGGCTATGAAGAAGCTGCTGGTCAAGGAATTGTTGCTGGTATTAATGCGGCCTTAAAGTTGGAGGACCGCAAACCTCTAATTTTAAAAAGAAATGAAGCTTACATTGGTGTTTTAATAGATGATTTAGTAACTAAAGGAACCAATGAGCCTTATCGAATGTTAACTTCCCGTGCTGAATTTAGACTAATTTTGCGTCATGATAACGCTGACTTGCGTCTTCGTCCCCTTGCTCATCAAATAGGCTCTATTACCGAAGAACAATATTATAATTTAATTACCAAGCAAAAAGATATCACTGCTTTAACTGAGTTTTTAAAAAATACTAAACTAAAATTAAATGATGAAGTAAAAGCAATTTTTAATGAAAATAATGTTCCATTACCAAATTATTCAATGAATTTTTACGATTTGTTAAAGCGTCCTGAAATTAACTTAGAATTTTTATCTAAATTAACCAATCTAAATTATAGCGATGCTGCTAAAGAACAAGTGGAAATTAGCACTAAGTATGAAGGGTATATTGCTAAGACTTATAAAGAAGTGGAAAAAATGCTAAAACTTGAAAGCAAAGAAATTCCTAGTGATTTAGACTACGATAAAGTGATTAATTTAGCTAGTGAAGCTCGTCAAAAGTTAAAGAAAGTTGCTCCTAAAACAATTGCTCAAGCTATGCGTATTAGTGGCGTTAATCCTGCTGATATCTCCATCTTATCTATCTATTTACGAAAGGAATATAATCGCCATGACTAAGGAAGATTTTTTAAGGGAATTATCAACAAATCTAAACATTACATTAACAGAAAAACAAATCAGTGAATTAAATTTTTATGCTAAATTTTTATTAGAATACAACGAACATACTAATCTAACGGCCATTAAAACGCTAGAAGATGTTTATTTAAAACATTTTTATGACTCTTTAACTATTGTTAAAAATGTTGATTTAACCAAAGTAACAACTTTATTAGATATTGGTACTGGTGCTGGCTTCCCTGGTATGGTTTTAAAAATTGTTTTTCCAAATTTAAAAGTAACTTTATTAGATTCTAATAATAAAAAAATTGCTTTCTTAAAAGAACTAGCTGCGAAATTAGCATTAAATGTGGAGATTATTTATGATAGAGCGGAAATCTTTGTTCAAAATCGCCGTGAATATTATGATATCGTAACTTCAAGAGCTGTTGCTGATCTTAGTATTCTAGCCGAACTTGCTATTCCCTATTTAAAGGTTGGCGGCAACTTCATTGCTATGAAAGCTAACTATCAAGAAGAATTACATAACGCTTTAAATATTATTAAAAAATTAAATTCTAAGGTTACTAAAATCACTGAATTTACTTTAGGAAATACTGACATGAATCGTGGAATTATCACTATTAACAAAGAAAAAATGACCAATAAAAAATATCCTCGTAATTATAATATCATCAAAAAGGAAGCACAAATTAAGTTGCAAAAACACCAATAATAATGTATGATAAATATAGACTATAATAGTAAAGGGGCCGCAAAAAA
>CAKOMC010000057.1 GCA_934096535.1 uncultured Bacilli bacterium
AATATCGATAATTTAAAATTAAAAAAGAAAAATTTATTCAACGAATCAGTTGAAGTTGTAGAAATGCAAAGTGAGGCGGGTGCTGCTGGTGCGATGCATGGAGCCTTAATAAGTGGTTCTCTAGCTACTACTTTTACTGCATCACAAGGCCTTCTTCTAATGATTCCTAATATGTATAAAATTGCTGGCGAAGGCCTACCTGGTGTCATTCATGTTGCCGCTCGTACCGTTGCTACCCACGCCTTATCAATCTTTGGAGATCACAGTGATATTTATGCTACTAGGGGAACTGGTTTTGCTATTTTAGCGTCTACTAATGTTTTTGATGCTCAAAACTTAGCAGCTGTTGCCCACTTATCAACCATTGAAGGAAGCGTTCCCTTCTTACATTTCTTCGATGGCTTTAGAACTAGTCATGAATTAAATAGTATTGAAGAACTACCTGATGCGGAACTTTTAAAATTAATTGATTTTGATAAAGTAAATGCTTTTAAAAAACATGCTTTAAATGTTGGCTGCGGTTACCAAAGAGGTATGGCTGAAAATGAAGATATTTATTTTCAAAGCGTTGAAGCTCGTAACACTGATTACTTAAAGATTCCTGATATCGTAAATAACTATATGGAAAAAATTAATGGTATTATGCATACTGATTATAAACCATTTAATTATTATGGTTCTCCTACCGCTAAGTATGTAATTGTTGCTATGGGAAGTGTTTGTGATACAGTAAAATTAACTATCGATGAACTAAACAAAGAAAATAATGTTTATGGTTTAATTGAAGTCCATTTATATCGTCCATTTAGTCCTGATTACTTAACAAAAGTTTTACCAAGTACAGTAGAAAAAATAGCCGTTTTAGATAGAACAAAAGAATCTGGTAGTATTGGCGAACCATTATACTTAGATGTTGTTGCAGCACTTCACGATAAAAACATTCAAATTGTTGGTGGTCGTTACGGCTTATCTAGTAAAAATACAACGCCAAGTGATATTACCGGTGTTTATAAAATGTTGGCAACCACGCTAAAAAACAATTTTACTATTGGTATTAATGATGATGTAACTAATTTAAGTCTAGAAAAAGTACCAATGGATATTGAAGTTTGTGATAAAGAACTAATTATTTATGGTTATGGTTCGGATGGTATGGTATCAACTTCTAAAGATATTATGCATTATCTAGGGGAAGAAAAAGACTTATATGTTCAAGGTTACTTCCAATATGATAGTAAAAAATCTGGTGGGGTAACTGTATCTAACCTAAGAATGTCAAGTAAACCAATTAATGCCCCTTATTATGTTCTTCATCCATCATTACTAGTTATTACTAAAGATGCTTATCTAAAAGATTTTGATATGTTTAGTAATTTAAAAGAAACTGGTATTTGTTTAATTAATACTAATAAAAAATCTCATGAATTAGATGAAATTTTACCTAATAAAGCTAAAGAATTAATTAAAAATAAAAATATTAAAGTATTATTAATTGATGCTGATAAGATAGCTTTAGAAAATGGTATTAAGGGTAAAATTAGTAAAATTATGGAAATTGTCATCTTAAAACTAATGGGATTTAATGATGCCGAAGACTATATTAAAGATTCTATTAGGAAAAAATTTAGTACTAAAGGTGATGATATTGTTAATGCTAATATTAATTCTTTAAGTAGTGCGGTTAAGAGTGTTATCTTAGTTAAAGGGGAATTTAAAACTAAAGAAGAGGCTGAGACTCACGATGATATCTTTACTCTAATTAATAAAAGAGAAGGGGATAATTTAAAAGTATCTGATTTAATGGCTTATAAAAATGGTATTTTCCCTAATGGCTTGGCTGCTAATGAAAAACGCAAAATTGCTAATATGGTGCCAAAATGGATTAAAGAAAACTGTATTCAATGCGGAATGTGTGCTACTGTTTGTCCTCATGCTGTTATTCGTCCAATTATAACGGAAGCTAAGGATGAAGAAAATGGCATTAAAGTTTTAGGACATACGGATTACAATTATGAAATCGTTGTTAGTGAGGCTGATTGTACTTCTTGTGGTTTATGTATTAATGCTTGTCTTGGTAAGGCTGGTAAGAAAGCCCTAGAATTTGGGGAGGCTACATATGAGTCTCAAGAATATGCTGATAAGATGTTTAAAGACCATCAAAACCCTGAGCTATATGATAGATTTACTTTAAAAGGTGCTTCTCTAAGAAAGCCATGCTTCGAGTTTAGTGGGGCTTGTGCTGGTTGTGGGGAAACTCCATACTTAAAAATGTTAAGTCAATTATTTGGAGAAAAATTAGTTATTTCCAATGCTACGGGTTGTTCATCAATTTATGGTGGTTCGGCTCCATCAACGCCATACTTAATTCCTTGGGCTAACTCTTTATTTGAAGATAATGCCGAATTTGGTTATGGTATGTATTTAACTTATAAGAATACAGTCAAACGTATTCATGATATTATTACGAAATCAATTGATTGCGTAAATGGTGAAGTTAAAGAGTTACTAAATAAATGGTTAGAAAATGAAACTAATTATGATGTAACTAAAGAAATAGTTGCTAAATTACAAGCGATGGAAATTCCAAAAGACTTAAAAGATATCCTAGAATATATGGTTGCTCGTAGCGTCTTCATCGTTGGTGGTGATGGTTGGGCTTATGATATCGGCTTTGGTGGTATCGACCATGTCTTATCTAGTGGAGAAAATGTTAATGTTTTAGTCCTTGATACTGAGGTTTACTCTAATACTGGTGGTCAAGCTTCGAAATCAAGTCGAGTTGGCGCCGTTGCCGAATTTGCTAACATGGGTAAAAAGACGGCGAAGAAAGACTTATTTAGAATAGCAATGTCATATCCAAACTGTTATATCGGTAGTATTTCCTTTGGCGCTAACTTCATGCAAACAATTAAGACCATGAAAGAAGCTGAATCTCATAATGGTCCAAGTTTAATTATTTGTTATTGTCCATGTATTGAACAAGGTCTTCATGGTGGCATGTCTAACTCTATAAGTGAAGAAAAATTAGCAGTAGAATGTGGTTATGTAAACTTAATGCGTTATGTTCCCGAAGATAAAAAGTTATATATTGATTCTAAAGAACCAGATTTCACTAAATACGAAGACTTCTTAAAAAATGAAGTAAGATATAGTAGTTTAATGAAAAAAGATAATAACCTAGCAAAAGAACTTTTAGATATTCAAGTAAATAATGCTAAAGAAAGATATAACTTCTATAAGGATATAGCCAGTAAAAACTAAAAAAGTATATTAAAGATGTAGATTATTGTTATCTATGTCTTTTTCTTATCTTATATTTTGAAGATATAAATTTATTTTCTAGAGTACATAAAGGAGTAAAATTTATTAAAAAAGTTATATTTTAGCTAAAAATAGTCTATTTTAATGATTTTCATTGAACAAAAGTGCCAAAAACGGCAAAAAAGTTCAATGAAAACATTGCATGTCAAAAGAAAATCTTCTATAATGAATATAGAAATTCATTAAACAAAAGTGCCGAAAACGGCAAAAAAGTTCAATGAAAGAAAAGAGGAATTTTTTATGAACGAGAAAATAATTGAAAGAAATGATTATTTAAATAAATTAATTGTTAGAAAAGGCAACGGTTTAATAAAAATAATAACTGGTATTAGAAGATGCGGTAAATCTTATATGCTTAATAATTTATTTTATAATCATCTAATTACTTCTGGTGTAAAAGAGAATCATATCATAAAGTTAGCCTTAGATAGAGCTGAAAACATAGATTATCATGATGCCAAAAAATTAAACGAATACATTTTATCACAGATTAAAGACAATGATATGCACTATGTTTTAATTGATGAAATCCAGTTAACTGAAGGCTTCGAATTTGTTTTAAATGGTTTATTATATGAAAAAAATGTCGATGTATATGTAACTGGTAGCAATTCTAGATTTTTATCAAGTGATATAATTACAGAATTTAGAGGTCGTGGGGATGAAATAAGAATATATCCATTATCATTTGTTGAATTTGTTAATGCTTATGAAGGGGATAGATACGAAGCTTGGAATGAATATGTAACTTATGGTGGTATGCCTTTAATATTAAAACAACATACTGATGAACAAAAAAGTAAGTATCTAGCAAGTCTATATGATTTAACATATAAGAAAGATATTATAGAAAGAAATAGTATTGATAAGCCAGATATTTTAGATACATTAATAAATATATTGGCTTCATCTGTTGGTTCCTTAACTAATCCTCAAAAAATTTATAATACTTTCACAAGTAATGGTATAACCGATGTATCTAAAAATACAGTTATTTCATACATAGATTATTTACTTGACTCATTTTTAATAGAAAAAGCCGAAAGATATGATGTTAAAGGAAAAAAATACATTCAAACTCCTCAAAAATATTACTTTGCTGATGTTGGTCTTCGAAATGCTAAATTAAACTTTAGACAGCAAGAAGAAAATCATTTAATGGAAAATATCATTTATAATGAATTACTCATTAGAGGTTATAATGTCGATGTCGGGGTTGTGGAAGTAAGAGAAGCAGATGCTAGAAAACAATTGGAAGTTGATTTTGTTTGCAACCAAGGAAATAAAAGATATTATATTCAATCTGCTCTAAACTTAGATACTCCGGAAAAAACACTGCAAGAGACGAAATCATTAAATAATATCGGTGATAATTTCAAAAAAATTATTGTAGTTAAAGATAATATTAAATTATGGCGTAATGATGATGGTATTTTAATAATAGGAATTCAAGAGTTCTTACTAAATAAAAATAGTCTAGATTTATAAAGATTCTATTAACTATTAAACCTATTTTAGATTAAATCAAACTGAATTTTAACCCAAATAGATTCAAAGAGGGTACTATAAGATGAAAAAAACATTAATGAATAAAAATACAGTTATCATGACTATTGAATACAATCCTAAATATAATACTATTGATAATATTTTATATGCACCATTAAGTGTTTTAAATGCTAGTAATAATAAAAGTGGTAATGTTTTGAAAACTTTAAATTCATGGTTTAAAGGCAGAGGTATACCATCTTGGCGAAAAGATTTAGAAAAATTATTAATGAGACTAAATGTTAGTACGACTGAAGAGTTATTAGATAAGGCTTATGGGCTATCTTTATCGGACCAATATTGGTTTAAAGAAGAAAATAGTAATATAACCTATAAAGATATTAATTTTTTTACCAATGATTTTGAATATGAAGCTTACTTAGAAGCGTCCCTAGATAGTAGTAATAACGAAACTAAAATTAATAAAGCTATGTTAAAATCTCCTAATAATATAACTGATGGAATGCTTCAAAAAGGGTGGATTATTGAAAATAATAAAAGAGTATTAGTTAAAGGAACTTATAGTGCTAGTAGAGAAGAACCATTTAATGAGACCTTAGCTATTATGATTAGTAAAGCTCTTGGTTTATTTTACTGTGATTATAGAGTAGAATGGATAAATGAGAAACTGGTTTCTAAATGTGATGATTTTATTAATGAAGATGAAAAGATTAAAACGGCTTATGATATTTTTAACTCTAGGAAGAAACCCAATAATATCAACGATTATGAGTTTTATGTAAAAATATTAGAAGATAATAAAGTTTATGAGGCAAGAAAAAATGTTGCTAGCATGTTTTTAGTAGATTATTTAATGTTAAATAGCGATAGACATTTAAAAAACTTTGGGATTATTAGAAATGTTAATACCTTAGAATGGGTTAGTACAACGCCAATTTTTGATACGGGTGAAGCTATGGAATGTGATAAATTTACCTATAATATGTGTTTTACTAAGGGAAGTGGTAAATTCTTTAATAATACTAATAAAGATTATGAAGAAATTTTAAATGTTATTAAACCAGATTTAAAAGATATTGATTTTTATAAACTAGATGGTGTAGTAGGGGAATATAAAGAATTATTGTTAAAATATCAAGCTAAGTTAGAAATAAGTGATAAAAGAATAGAATGTTTAGTAAATGGTTTAAAAACTAGAATTGAACTATTAAAGGAAAATATGAATATTTAAGTAGATGTAGATTAAAATCTGAAGTTGTAAGATAAAAGTAGTAAAACAATAAGAAGTTATGGTATAACCCGACTTTTTCAGTTACTTGTTAAAAAAAACATCGTTTTCCCCAGTGTTTTCAGGTGATTGCGATGTTTTCTTGCTACCACAAAGTTTAAGTAACATAAAAATGTCTTTATTTAACTGATTTTTGAATTTATCTACCTTATCAATTGTTGTTAAATCGGGCATTTCAAATCCTAGCGATTTAACTATTTTTTCTATTTGAATATCTGGTGTACTTATTAAAACTGTCCCGTTTTTATCTGAGCACGCTTTAAAATTATTTAATGCTTGTTTTATTTTATCTGCTGTTATTCCTTGTCCCAGTCATCTACATTTAATGTGGATTTATTTTCATATTTTATATTGTATTATTCTTACTATTGTTAAGACTATGAAACAGATTAGAAAATGTGCTTTTATATGTTCTTCTATCAATACACATACAGGTCTTCCAACTAAATCACTTTTTATTATTCTAAAGGAATCTCCTATTCTGGATAATCCGTGATACCTATTTATTATTTCTTTATCATCTTCTTAAATTTCAGAAGTTACTATTGAATAATAACCCATATTTTCTTTATATTTTTCTAATTTATCATCCAGAAATACAATTAATTTATCTGTTTTTATTACTTCTCAAGTTTTTTAATCTATATCTAACACTTTAATATATTCTTGTGACTTTCTTTGCTTACCTTTAAGTTTATCTGGATTCTCTTTACAAGATTCCAGATATTCTATAAACTTTTTATTTTGATGTAATTCTTTTTCATAATGTTTTTGACTCCAATAAATTATTTCTTTTTCTTTTATTGTTTTGTTTGATTTAGTTCCATCTTCATTTTTATAGGTTAATGTTATTTCATTTATTCTTGATTTATATTTGCTTGCTATTAAAAAAAGTATGTTATAATAGGTATCAATGAAACAAAAGAGGTAGTGCTTATGAATAGTAAAATTTCAGTAAATAGT
>CAKOMC010000058.1 GCA_934096535.1 uncultured Bacilli bacterium
AACCCCAATTGAGTATAGAACTCAACTAGGGTTTAAATAAATATCTTTTTACTGTCTACTTTTTATTGACAAGTTCATAATATTTGCTAAAATCTATCTTGTATTTTTATAACTTATTATATATATTTTTGTAATGTTTTAAATTCTGGATTTGTTTCTAAATCTGTATCAGCTAAAGATTTAAATAGTTGTTTTTGTTCACGATCTAACTTAGTAGGTATCATAACATTAATAATAACATACATATCACCTTTACGACCGCTGTTAGGACTGGCAACCCCTTTACCTTTAATACGCATCTTAGTATCATTTTGAGTTCCAGCATCAATTTGCAATACTAAATTGCCATAAATAGTTGGAATTTCTTTTTTACAACCAAGGACTGCTTCGGTAATTGTAATAGGTAAATCCATATAAATATCATTTTCTTCTCGTTTAAATAGCGGATGTTCCTTAACTGTAAATTCAATATAGATATCGCCATTTGGTCCCCCATTAGTACCACTTGAACCTTTACCAGTAATTCTTAATTGGGTACCATTATCAACGCCAGCAGGAACTTCAACTTCAATATCTTTTCGCATTTGACATTTGCCTTCACCATGACATTTTGGACAAGTTCTAGCAAAAGTCTTACCTGTTCCCTCACAATCCGGACAAGTAGTTTCAGTTTGAAAAGTACCAAACATTGTTCTTTGAGCTTGAGTTACACGACCACGGCCATTACAAGTTGAACAATTTTTACTGTCAAAACCGCCTTCCCCATTACATTCATCACATTTTTCATTTAAATTAACATTAATAGTTTTATGAGTTCCAAAAACAGCTTCTTCAAAAGTCAAATTAATTCTTACTAAAGAGTCTTCACCTTTAGTTGGATGATTGCCACGACTTCTTGAACCACTAAAGCCACCGAACGAGCCACCAAAGGCCCCGCCAAATAAATCACGGAAGATATCATCGGTATCGAATGATGAGAAACCGCCACCAAAACCGCCAAATCCACCTTGGCCAGCACCGGCACCACCCTGTTCAAAAGCCGCCGAACCGAATTGATCATAAGTCTTACGCTTTTGGGCATCACCTAAAACGGAATATGCCTCACCTATTTCTTTAAATTTTTCTTCAGCTCCAGGTTCTTTATTGATATCTGGATGGTATTTTTTAGCAAGCTTACGGAAAGCTGACTTAATTTCATCTTGAGTAGCAGTCTTGCTTACTCCTAAAATCTCATAATAGTCTTTATTACTTGCTACCATTTTTAATCATTTCCTCTCTTAACTTTTTTGCCATAAGTAGTCTATCTTTAAACATTTTAACGGCATCATTTATAACATCAGTCTTATGCATATCAATACCACATTTAGCTAAAATATTTAATGGATAGTCAGAACCACCTGATTTTAAGAAGGTCAAGTAATTTTCTAAAGCGCCTTCTTTTTTATTTAAAATATCATTAGCAATTTTTATTGCACAACTAAAGCCTGTTGCATATTTATAAACATAAAATGGGGTATAAAAATGCGGAATTCTTGACCATTCATAACCAATTTCTTCATCATTAATTATATTTTTATAATATAATTTATTTAAATCATAATAGGTTTCATATAGTTTTTCGGTTGTTAATGGTACTTCATCTTTATCCATTTCGTGAACTAAATATTCAAATTCAGCAAATTGAGTTTGACGATAAACCGTGGCTCTAAATTCATCTAAGAATTTAGTTATATAGAATAATTTTTCTTCATTAGTTTTAGCATTTCTTATCATATATTCATTAAGTAAAACTTCATTTACCGTCGAAGCTATCTCTGCTAAAAATATTGGATAACTACTGTTAGTATAAGTCTGATTTTTATCAGAGTAATAAGAATGCATAGCATGACCTAATTCATGAATAACAGTCGAAACCGAAGTATAATCTCCTTCAAAGTTTACAGAAACATAAGGACTAATACCATAAACACCCCATTCATAAGCGCCACTTCTTTTACCATCATTGGGATACTTATCAATAGAACGATTACTAAACATTTTTGAAATATCTTCAATATAAGTTTTACCAAGGGGTTTTAAGGCTTCTAAAATAGTTTCTTTAGCCTCTTTGAAAGTATATTTCTTACTCTTAATATTACATAGTTCCACATAAACATCATACATGTGTAATTCATCATAGCCTAAAAATTCACGACGAAAATCTAAGTAATCATATAAAGTATCTAAGTTTTCATGAATAGCTTTTATCAAATTCAAATAAACATCTTTATCAATATTATCTTCATAAAGACTATATTCCATACTTGATGGAAAATTTCTAATTTTAGCAATCAAATTATCTTCTTTAACTTGACTTTTATAAAGTGCTGTTAAAGTATTTTTGTGGTCTTCATAAAAAGCATAGTATTTTTTAAAAGCATCTTTACGAACAGCTCTATCCTTATCAATCATGAAATTTGAATAATTACTATGATTTAGAGAAATATTTTTACCATCTTTTAAGACATCAGCAAATTTAACATCGGCATTATCCAAACTACCAAAGGCATCATCACCAGTACCTAAAATCGTCTCAAAACTGGCAATTATCTGCTCTTCCTTTTCACTCAAAGTACATTTTTTATAACGATACAAGCATTCTAAGTCAAAGGCATACTCTTCCAACTTAGCATTTTTTTTAACCAGTTTCTTAATGGTCTCATAATCAGTACCTAATAATTCATTTTTAGTAAACGCTAATTCTTGAGTTACTTTAGTAAGTAAACTTTCAGCTTTCTCTTTGTAATTTTTGCCCTTAATATCATTAGTATCTTGATAATGATATAAATAAGAATATTTATAAATTTTTCCTAACATCATTGATAATTCATTATTTGTCTTTAAATATATATATAAAGTATTTTCATCATTTAAAATATGTCCCTTCATATCTTTAACAACTTTAATTTTATCTAAGACTTCTTGATAAGTTTTATCATATTCAGTATCACTTTTAAATATTTTTGTTAAATCCCATGTATCTTCTTTGTTTATTTGGCTTCTTTCCATTCTAGATCTCCTTATATTCCCATAATTATTTTTTTAAATATTAAACTTATAGCACTTAATCTTATAGTAGTAAAAGTTCTAGTCGCCTAGAACTTTTAAACTCTATATTTATTATTTTTCTTCGTATTTAGCTTCTTTTACATCATCTTTGGAATCATTTGCCTTGTTATTAGAATCAGCATTTGCTGTATTTTGATTTTGTTTAGCAGCTTCTTGATATATTTTTTCGGCATACTTCATAGCAACATCATTTAATTCTTTAGTTTTAGACTTAATATCATCAACATTATCAGAATTCATTACATTTCTTAATTCAGCAATTTCTTCTTCAGCAGCTTTCTTATCATCTTCAGATACTTTACCTTCTAAATCTTTTAATGATTTTTCCGTTTGAAAGATTGTTGCATCAGCTTCATTTTTAGCTTCAGCTAAAGCTTTTCTCTTATCATCTGCTTCTTTATTAGCTTCAGCTTCTTTTCTCATCTTTTCAATTTCTTCATCACTTAAGTTAGTAGATGATGTAATTGTAATTGATTGTTCTTTATTAGTACCTAAATCTTTAGCGGTTACATGAACGATACCATTAGCATCGATATCAAATTTAACTTCGATTTGAGGAATACCACGAGGTGCTGCTGGAATACTATCTAAACGGAAGTTTCCTAAAGTCTTGTTATCAGAAGCCATTGGTCTTTCACCTTGTAGGACATGAATATCTACAGCAGGTTGATTATCAACAGCAGTTGAGAATACTTGAGATTTACTTGTTGGAATAGTTGTATTTCTTGGAATTAAGACAGTCATAACATCACCCATAGTTTCAATACCAAGTGATAATGGTGTTACATCTAATAATACTAAGTCATCAACTTCTCCAGTTAAGACCCCACCTTGAATAGCGGCACCCATGGCCACAACTTCATCTGGGTTAACTTCTTTAGAAGGCTCTTTACCTAATTCTCTTTTAACTAAGTCTTGGATATATGGAATTCTTGTTGAGCCACCAACTAGCAATACTTTATCAATATCGCTAGCAGTAAGTTTAGCATCTTTAAGAGCTTTTCTAACTGCATCTAATGTAGAATCAAATAAGTCTTTATTTAAATCTTCAAATTTAGCACGATTTAATGTTACATTTAAATGTAATGGTCCTTCAGCACTTTGAGCAATAAATGGAATTGAAATTTCCGCACTCATCATACCAGACAAGTCTTTTTTAGCTTTTTCAGCAGCATCTTTAATACGTTGCATTGCCATCTTATCATTTGATAAGTCAATACCATTTTCTTTTTTAAATTCAGATACTAAGTAATCCATAATTCTTTGGTCGAAATCATCGCCACCTAAATGGTTATTACCAGCAGTTGATTTAACTTCGAAAACACCATCACCTAAATCTAGAATTGATACATCAAATGTACCACCACCTAAGTCGTATACAAGAACGGTATGCGTCTTTTCTTGTTTATCAATACCATAAGCAAGAGCAGCAGCAGTTGGTTCATTAATAATTCTTTCAACATCTAAACCAGCAATCTTACCGGCATTCTTAGTAGCTTGTCTTTGGGCATCATTAAAGTAAGCAGGAACTGTAATAACGGCTTTAGTAACTTTTTCCCCCAAGTAAGATTCAGCATCACTCTTAAGTTTCATTAAGATTTTAGCCGAAATTTCTTCTGGTGAATACTTACGACCATTAATTTCCACTTTTTCATCAGTACCCATTTTTCTCTTAATACTTGAAACAGTATTTTTAACATTAGTAACAGCTTGACGCTTAGCAGTCTCACCGACTAATTCTTCATCGCCTTTAATAGCGAAAACACTTGGAGTTGTTCTATTACCTTCTGGATTAGTAATTACATGAGGAACTCCACCCTCTAATACAGCAACACAAGAGTTTGTTGTACCTAAATCTATACCTATAATTTTACTCATAATTAATCTCTCCTATTCATTAACTTTAACCATCGCTGGTCTTAATAATTTATCTTTATACATATAGCCTTTTTGCAAAACATCTAAGACAACACCTTGTTCTTCTTCAATAATGCTTTCGGTAAGAACAGCATCCATAAACTTAGGATCAAAAGGTTTATGTAAACATTCTATTTCGGTAACCCCTATATTTTTTAAAACGGTAAGCATATTAGTATATATCATTTTATATCCTTCTAAATACTTATCATTTTCACTATTATCCATAGCTATTGCTCGCTCAAAATTATCAATAATTGGTAACAATGATTTAATCAGGTCAGAACCTTCATACATTGCTCTTTTGGATAATTCATCTTCATATCGACGACGCATATTTTGAATTTCAGCAGACAAGCGAACAACTTTTTCGTTGCTAGCAGCAACATCTTTTTTTAACTTCTCTAATTCTAAAGAATTTTTACTTTCTTTATTAAAGAAGGACTTCTTTTTTTCTTTATCTTTTGGTAGTTCTGAAGTTTCTTCAGGAGTTTTTTTTTCTTCTTTAGTAACTTCTGGTTCTACTTTTTTATTTTTTTCTTCTTCAGTCATTTTTTTCCTCATCATCATTTATATTTTCACTAATATATTGTAGTAAACCAACAACTTTATCATATTCCATTCGCTTAGGTCCGACGACCGCTATTGTACCTTCTTCCCCATCACGATGATATTTGGCTTTAACAATGGTTACATCTTTATCAAAATCATTTTCATCGCCAATGTAAACATTGATACCCGATTTATCAGAATACATATTTCTAGCTACTAATTCTTTATCCTCTAGTTTACTAGCTATTCTCTTTAAGCTATTTGCATCTTCATATTCTGGTTGATTATAAAGGTTAGCTTTACCGCCAAAGTGAATATTAGCTGTATTCTTAGCAAAATCACTAAACGCATCATAGAAAATATTATAAACTTGTTCATACTGTAACATCTTCTTAGCAATAATTGGTTTAATTTCAAATTCTAATCGTTGCGACACTTCATCAATTGGTGTTCCCACCAACATCTTGTTAATCATCTCACCAGTTTTAACAATTTCATTAATATCAGCATCAGGTGATAAGACAAATTGTTTGTTTTCCACAATTCCTTTATCAGTACATACTAATGCTACTATTTTGTTATCGGCAAGAGGAATAATATTAATTTGCTGTAGGGCATTATCTTTAGAGCCACTACCCAATATTACTGAAGTATAATTAGTTATTTCACTTATTATATCAACACATTTATTTACAGCATCTGAGACAACTAAATTTTGATTTTGAAAGATAGTTTGCAATTTTAACATATCTTCACCGCTTAGTTCTTTTGGTTTCATTAAATATTCAACATAATATTTATAACCAGCTTCGCTAGGTACGCGGCCACTTGATATATGATTTTTCTCTATATAACCTAATTGCTCTAAGTAAGCCATTTCATTACGAATAGTTGCCGAAGAACACTTAAATTTTTTACATAAAGATTTACTACCAACTGGTTTAGCATAAGATATATAATTCTCTACTATTTCCTTTAACAGTAAACTCTCTCGTTCACTCATATCATCACCTCAATTAGCCATAAGCCAATATGTTTAGCACTTTTTCTTTTCAAATGCTAAAATCATTATATATTATATGTTAGCACTTGTCAATATATGAGTGCTAATTTTT
>CAKOMC010000059.1 GCA_934096535.1 uncultured Bacilli bacterium
GTTTTAATTTTAAAGACTCATCGCTAAAGCTAAACCGAACCCTCGGACTATCCGAGGGTTTTATTTAGACAAAAAAAGGAGCATATCACGGGCTCCTTACTTAATCTTAATATCCTATGGTGTACTCGTTATACCATAAATGTTTTTCAATCGTATAAGAAATCTGACGGTCGCTATTGTTAGAATTATAGTTATCCACAATTTTTTGAAGTTTAGCATTTAAGGAGGCATAATTTTCATGAGTTCTAAACCTATGGCCAATCATACAACAAGTATTTACAAAGCAACTATTCTCAGGAATATCAATTTTAAAGCCATCACTATATTCATAATGACTTAGATTGTAAGCAGTTTGGCAATTTTTCCCAAAAATATCTTTAGGATTGTAGACAAAAAAGTAAAAAACAACGGCTAATATGGCAAGGGTAACACAGACAATTAAAATTATCTTTTGCTTTTTGTTCATCAGTTAAAATTCCTTTCTTGGCGCTATTATATCATGTTTTGGGTTAATAAGTAAAAATTTGGAAACATCATTACTTATTATCATATTTAGAAATATTATTTTTAATTTAATTGAATACTCTAGGACTTTAATTATTTTTTAAGCCATAATAAAAAAGAACTCTGTTATAGAATTCTCTTGTAATAATTTCATAAAAACGGTAAATAAGCTTATCTACCCCTACCAGTTGAAGGTTGGGTAGTTTTTTCAACTACTTTTCTTATAGTTTCAGCAGTTGGAGCATAATATTCTTGTAGAGTAATACCATAATCTTCCATTAGCTCTTCTTCATTTACATCTTCTAGTATTCCAATTAACTCTAATAATTGGTCTTGGTAAATGTTTTTAGCACTTAATGTTTTATTAATAGCGCCTAAACTGCTTTTAACATCAAAATCATTTTCTTCTGGATTATTATATTCTTTAAACTCCATAAGTTACTCCCTTTAAAAATCGATTAATATATTTTAACGAGATTTAACTCGATTAAATCTTAATGGCAGGGACAGAAGGATTTGAACCCTCGCGAACGGTTTTGGAGACCGTCATACTACCACTATATTATGTCCCTAATTTTTCCTTTGCTCTTCCATTATAATACATAATATATGATTTTAGCAAGGAAAAATTGCTTTTTACCTGTGGATAAGTCGTTAGTTATCCACAGGTTTTATTAAATTTTTTAACTTTGAAGAAGGAATTACTATTTTAATTGGTCCACTTGCCCAAGGCGCTACTTGATATGGTGGGAAAGTCAAATGTAAACCTTCTTTATCAAAATAATATAAAGAGAAGTTTTCTATTATTGGTTTAGTCCCTTCCTTTAACCAATTTTTATCTTCATTAGCGCCTATTTTTACTAATTCTTCATAACTTAATTTAGAAAGTATTTCTAAGTAATTATCATTATTAAAGAAATCTTTTAATTCTAGAATTTCACCACTTTTATTATAAGTAAATTGGTTATTTATTAGAAAATAATGAACACCACCTGTATAACTATAAATAAAATATTGTAAATAATAAATACCATTATATTCATGTAATTCATAATCAGTATAAAAGTCATTTTTTATTTCATTATAGTTTTCATACTGTTTAAATTCTTCTAACTTTTCATCTAACCAATCTTTAATCTTTTTATTAACATTAGGAAAAGGGGTTTCATAAATATCTATTTTATAAGTATATTTATCTGTACTTTCTTTTACTTCATAAGCAAGAACAGGACTAGTTAAAATAAGAGATGATAGTATAAATAAAATCAATAATTTCATATAATCACCATTTATAGGATAACCAAAAAAGTAGAGATTATACTCTACTCTAGTTATAATATATTTTAACTAATTTTGATTAATTATTATCTTATCATTTTGATAATCAACTTCTAATTTGGCATTAGGTTTAACAGTATTTTCGATTAATTGTTTAGCAAGGACAGTTTCTAGTTCTCTACTTACTAGACGCTTTAATGGTCTTGCTCCGTAATACTCATCATAACCATTTTCAACAAAGTAATTTCTAGCGGCAGGTGTTAAAGTTATAGTTAGATTTAAGTCTTTTAAACGAGTTTCTATTTCTTTGATTAATTTATCTAAAATACTAGATAATACTTCTTTAGTTAATTTATTGAACATAATTACTTCATCAATACGGTTAATAAATTCTGGTTTAAAGTATTTATGTAATTCTTGTTCTACTTTTTCTGGTTCGTTATTTAAGATATATTCACTACCAACATTAGAAGTCATAATAATTATAGTATTTTTAAAGTCAACAGTACGACCATTAGAATCAGTTAATCTACCATCATCTAAGATTTGTAATAATAGATTTAAAACATCAGGGTGGGCTTTTTCGATTTCATCAAATAGAACAATACTATAAGGATTACGACGAACGGCCTCGGTTAATTGACCGCCTTCTTCATACCCAACATAACCTGGAGCAGCCCCAACTAGACGAGATACAGAATATTTTTCCATATATTCACTCATATCAATTCTAATCATGTGTTTTTCATCATCAAATAGTTCATAAGCAAGAGCCTTAGCTACTTCGGTTTTACCAACACCAGTTGGCCCTAAGAAGATGAAGGAACCAATTGGACGGTTAGGATCTTTAATACCACTACGACTACGAATGATGGCCTCACTTACTAATCTTAGGGCTTCTTTTTGACCTTTTACTCTTTTACCCAAGTTTTCTTCTAAGTGTAAAAGTTTTTCTTTTTCACTACTTATTAATTTAGCAATAGGAATATTAGTCCATTTACTAATGACATTTGCTATATCATCAGAAGTTACAACATCACTTAGAATACGCGATTTTTCTTTGCTATTTAGTTCTTCTAGTTCTTTTTCTAATCTTGGAATAGTCCCATGACGAAGACGAGCAGCAGTTTCTAAATCATAACGATTTTCAGCCGTTTCTAAATCAAATTTGGCTTTAGATATCTCTTGTTTTTTATTCTTAATGTTTTCATTAAGATTTTTTTCTTTTTCCCAAGCACTTCTTAAATCTTGTTCTTGAAGTTTTAAGTCATATAATTCTTTATCAATTTCATCTTTACGACGAAGAGATAATTCATCTTTTTCTTTCTTAATGGCTTCTCTTTCAATTTCAAGACGCATAATTTTTCTGGTAAGTTCATCTAAGTTAGTAGGAACACTATCCATTTGAACTCTAATAGTAGCACAAGCCTCATCTACTAAATCTAAGGCTTTATCGGGTAGATAACGGTCAGTTATATAACGGTTAGATAAAGTAGCGGCTGCTACTAGGGCTTTATCTTGAATCGTAACGCCATGATGGATTTCAAATCTTTCTTTTAAACCTCTTAAGATAGTTATAGTATCTTCAAGTGTTGGTTCATGAACAATTATCTTTTGGAAACGGCGTTCTAAGGCTCCATCTTTTTCAATATATTTACGATATTCATTTAAGGTAGTGGCACCGATAACATGAATTTCACCACGCGCAAGCATTGGTTTTAAGATATTACCAGTGTCCATGGCGCCTTCAATTGCCCCCGTACCAACAATCATGTGAATTTCATCAATAAACATGATGATGTTACCTTCGCTCTTTTTGATTTCATCTAAAACTTTCTTTAGTCTTTCTTCAAATTCACCACGGTATTTAGCACCTGCGATTAAAGATGCCATATTAAGTTCCCAAATAGTTTTATCTTTTAGGGTACTTGGTACATCGCCTTTAACGATTCTTTGCGCTAGTCCTTCAACAATAGCAGTTTTACCAACACCGGGTTCACCGATTAAGACGGGATTATTCTTGGTTTTACGCGATAAGACTTTAGTTATACTTCTAATTTCTTCATCACGCCCAATTACAGGGTCAATTTTTCTTTTCTTGACCTCTTCATTTATATTACGACCATATTTTTCTAATACATTTTCATTTTCTTCTGGATTATTATTAAACATATACATTTCCCCTTTCGAATATTAATTATACTCATTTTTTAGCACTTGTCAAGTACGAGTGCTAATTAATTTATAAAAGAAAATAACACATAGTGTTAATATGAAACTAATTATATCTAGTCAAAATATTATTTAGAGTTTTCTTTCGCTTTCTTATATTCTTCAATATACTTTTTTAATATGTAACAAATTTCACCATTTATACTTCTTTCTTCTTCTAAGGCTATCTTTTTTAAATCATTATATAAGTCTATTGCCATACGCAATGTCATATTCATAGTATCACTTCCATATCAGAATTATACCAAGGTGATACTTATACCCAAAGTTGCACAATGGTATGATATTAGTATCATAAGGAGCAAAATATGAAATCTAAATCAAGAATTTTATTAATTTTTATTATTATAATTTTTATATTAACTATATTTATAGGAACAAGTTATTCTTTGTGGCAAACTATAAATACGCAAGATAGTGTTAATACGGCTACTACTAAGTGTTTTAATGTTGAAATTACTAGTCAAAAGAACAGTATTTCTTTAGAAAATGCTTATCCAATTAGTAATGAAAAGGGTAAAAAATTCACACCATTTAGTTTTACGATTACTAATACATGTGATATTTTTGCTAGTTATACTGTTAGTTTAGAAAGTTTAAAGGGAACTACTTTATCTAGTAAATTTTTAAATGCGATGGTTAATAATGAAGAGATTAAAAAACTAAGTGATTATGAGGTAACTGATACAGTGAATGATGGGAGTATTGAAAGTCATATTTTAGCCAAGGGCTCTTTAGGTAGTGGGGATAGCGAAGATTATACTTTAAGAGTATGGATTGATTATGATACGACAATGGAAGATTTAGATAATGAGACTAAGACTTTTAAATCTAAAATCGTTGTTAAGGCTCAACCTAGTAATTGGAGTCCTGTAGATGAAGGTTATACAACTTTACATGATGCCATACTTGCCAATGAATATCAAAGTAGTCCTGAGATAGCAGTAAAAAAGATAGAAGCGAAAGGAGAGCCAGATTTAAGTAAAACAGCCCCAATAATAGAATGGAAAGAAGATAAAGAAAGTAACTTAAAAACCGTTTCGGTTAGGAAAATAAGTGGTAGCGTAATAAATGATAATGAAGTTACTTCTGATTTAAAAAATGATTTTTTAATGCTAGCAACAGCCTATTATTTTGATCAAAACAGTGGTTACTATTATCTCGACAAGACAGACTATTATGATATTAACAATATTAATTTTGAAAATTCAGATACTAAATATTATGTAGTTGGTCAATCAATTGGGTACGACAAAGACAAAAACAAATTTTATAATTGGGCTACCAATAAATCTATTGTTCTTAATGAAGTTGTTAGTATTAGTAAAAAAATTACGACCGAAAGTTGGGCTGATGGCAATGCATATGAAACATCAAGATATGAAATAAATGTAAAGGCTTACTCAATAAAAGAAAGTCAAAGTGATTTGTCAGATAAGGGAATATTTACTGCTCAAGATGATTATGGAATTTCATATTATTATCGAGGAAATGTAAATAATAATAATTTGGTATTTAACAACATGCAATGGAAAATAGTTAGAATAAACGGTGATGGTTCAATAAGGATAATATATAATGGTCAAAAAAGCCTTCAAGGTAATAATGCCTATATCGGAATCTCATATTTCAATAGCAATGTAAATTCTAGTTACGCTGAATTTGACAAAACATCAGGAGTTTTAACCGAGTCCGATATTAAATTAAAACTAGATGAGTGGTTTAAAACTAATTTTGATGATAATCAAATAACTAATCTTATTACTGATGCTGGATTTTGTAATGATCGAAGTGCTTCTGATGACGGTATATATTTGGCTAGTCAAAGAGATAAAAATAATTCACCCCAATTATTTTGCAATAATTCTAGTAATGATTTATTTACTGTGGCAAATCTTAAAGGAAATAATTTATTAAAATATCCGATAGGATTGATAACATATGATGAATTAAAATTTGCGGGAATTAGTTCAAGCACATTTAATAAATCTTCTTGGATTTGGGATAATTATTCATATTGGACAATAACTCCCAAAGGAAAAGACGAAAATTTTTTTCTTTCTTCGGATGGTATAATATCAAAATGGAGTTCTAAAACTAATTATACTATAAGACCTGTTATTTCCTTAAAATCTAATGTTGAAATATCTGGAGGAATCGGCACTATTAACGATCCATTCGTAGTAAAAACAGAATAAATTAAAAATTACTTATTTAGATATGTAAAAAGAAGCCTTTTCGACTTCTT
>CAKOMC010000060.1 GCA_934096535.1 uncultured Bacilli bacterium
GTTGAACGCCCCGACATTAATAATACTTTTATGGAAAAGTTAGCCTTCCAGTGTTCTAATGTTATGGGTAAAACATTCAATATGGCTCATCCCTTATTAGATGCTGAGTCGGCTGAACTTCGTATGAATTTTATTCACGAATCAATTGCCACCAATGGAATTGCTTGTTTAATTCGTAAAACTCCGGCTAAAATTCGTTTAAATAAAGAAAAGTTATTAAATGAAGAATATATTACCGAAACCTTACATGATTTTTTAATGAATTGTGTGGCTGGTCACTGTAATATTATTATTGCTGGAGAGACTGGTTCTGGTAAAACTGAGCTTTTAAAATACTTAGCCAGTCATATTAAAGAAAATGAAAAAATTATTACGATAGAAGATACTTTGGAGTTGCACTTAGATCGTATTTTCCCCCATCGTGATATCGTGGCAATGAAAACTAATAACATTTGTAGTTATACGGATGTTTTAGTAGCCTGCATGCGTCAGAACCCTATTTGGATTTTACTATCCGAGGTTCGTTCCGGTGAGGCCGTTATGTCGGTTCGTAACGCTATATCATCAGGGCATAATATTTTATCAACTATCCATGCTGATAAAGCCTCATCTATTCCCCTTCGTATGTATTCCTTAATGGAATCTAGCCAAGATGTTGAACAATTCTTAAATACTATTCATAGATATGTTCAAGTTGGTGTTTATGTTAAAGGTTACTTTAGTAAGAAATTTAATCGTTTTCAAAGAGAAATTATTGAAGTATGTGAATTTTATGTTGATGAGAATAATAAACCTTGTACTAATGAAATCTATAAAAAAGCTTTAGATGGTCATTATAGTTTAAAAAATCCGACTCAACATTTACTAGATTATTTAAGTATTCAAAATGTTTTCTTAGATAAAGATACTTTCCATATTGGTAATAATTCTGAATATGATGGTGATATTGAAGAAGATTTAAAGAAGTATCATGAAGAAGAAGCGGCTGGCAAAACTAATAATACACCGGCAAGTGGTGCGGATATAAATAGAGAACCGGTAAATAACCTGGTTAATAATGATAGTAGTAAAAGTTCTAATACCGCTAATCAACCAGCAAGTAATACTCCAAATAATGTTACTAACAATACTCAAGCAACTCCGGTTTTAGACCAAGTAAGTAATTTAAATGGAGTATGGATAGCAAATAATACTAATTTAAACAATAGTTTAAATCAAATACAAACAAGTCCAACCAACTTAAATAATAATCCTGCTAGTTTTGGTAATAACATTTTTGCTAGTCAAACAGTTGCTCAAAATCCTGTAAGTCCAGTAAATAATGCTCCTAATGTTAATGGCGCTTTTAATAGTCAAAGTATTACTAATAATCAAAGTACTACTGGTAATAATACTAATCCAAGTTTTAATGGTAGTGTTACAGGAAATATTTCAAATCCAAACCCAAGTAGTCAAGAAGAAGTTTTATAGGAGGAATAAAAATGGAGTTAATAATTTTAATTGCTTTAGCACTTTTTGCTTTCTCATATCGAAGTAGTGCTGATACATCTGCTAGTGGCGCCTTTAAATTTATTCAAAATGGGGTAACTAACCTTTATGATAAATATGCTCCCTACACTTATAAGCAAGTTAGAGAAAAAACTAAGGAATTAGGAGAAGAATATACCCCTAAACAATATATGGGTCAAGTCGTCTTATTTGGCGTTGTAGCGGGTGGTATTGCTTATCTATACTTCTATAACTTATTTATAACAGTTATCTATGCTTTAATTGCTATTGCCTTTATTCCTTATCTATCTTATTTGCGTACGCAAAGGATTTATTCCGAGTATATCTTTGAGCAAATTCAAACCTATACAACCAATGTTATCATGGAATTTAATACGACTCAGAGTTTTGTTAAATCCCTAGAGGGTGTAGTAGAATCGGGTATCTTAGAAAAACCGGTTGTTGATGATGTAAAAACCATGATTGATATGGCTTATGCTAATGGTACTATCGACCAGTCAATTGCTTATTTTAATGAAAAATATCCCTATTATATGGTTAAAAATATGCACCAACTTTTCTATCAGATTACCAAAGAAGGTTCCAGAGATGCCGGGGAGTCTTTAGAAAATATGTCCTTAGATATTGATGCCTTAGTAGAAAGTGTATACCGTGATAGAATGGATAGAGCAAACTTCCATAAAAAGTTCTTAACTTTCGGTATGGCTCTATTCTTACTTGCCGCCGTTATGCAATTTTTGTTAGGAAAAGACTCATATATTAAACTACTTGATATGTGGTATGTACAATTAATCTTACATTTAATAATTATTATTAACTGTTACTTCTTACTTACGGGTGAGAAATATTATAATGAAGATGTGGGGGTAGAGTAATTATGTATTTTGAAATATTGGGTTTATCTGTTCTTTATATCTTTGTTTTAAACTATACTAAAGTTATTGATATAAAAAAATGTATTAATGATAATGTTGGTTACTTCTTAAGATTTAAAGAAAGTGATTATGACTTTTTAGTTAGAACTCGTTATGGCGAAGGGGTTGATCCTGACTACTTATTTGGCAAAAGAATTACTCAAGGGTTAGTAGTAGGGTTACTAGTTATTTGTTTCTTTATTAATAAGTTTAGTTATATTTATGTCATTGTAGCAATTGTGGCCGGTATTTTAATGTTTAAATCTAGTTATAGTAATTTAAAGAGTTATTATAAAAATAACCTACACACGATTGATGCCATGTTACCACATTACTTAAAAGGCTTAGAAATTCTAATTCAACACTATACCGTACCGGTTGCTATTGCTAAAAGTGTTGATACGGCGCCTGAAATCTTTAAAAAAGGTTTATTAGAAATGATTGCTAAGATTAATTCTGGTGATAGTTCGATTGAACCTTATATGGAGTTTGCTAGAACTTATCCGGTAAGAGATTCGATGCGTATGATGCGTTTGTTATATCGTTTAGGTTTAGGTCGTCAAGATAGAAAGCAAGAACAGTTATTAAATTTTTCTAGATCTATTTCTTCTTTACAACAGAAGGCTCGTGATACGAAGTATAAAGAAAGATTAGATAAGATGGAAAATAAGACGATGAGTATGCTTATTTCAACTGGTCTTGGTGTTATGATTTTACTTGTTCTTGCGGTAATGCAAATGATGAATGGTTAAGTTTAGAACTCTTTATTGAGTTCTTTTTTTAAATTTAGGATTACTTCCCAGCCCACCCCACCCTAAAAAAGTAAGGTTTGAAAACGAGTTTTTTTCAATTTTGCCACCGGCGGTGGCAAAATTGGAAATGTATAGAAAAAATAAAAAGTTGATTTATTGCTATAATTAGTTATTTATCTGATATAATAAAGAAAGTTGGAAGGTTTAATCGTTTCAAGATTAATAATGAATTAAGCGTGAGGTAAAAAATGAATAAAGAATATTTAAGTGATTTTAGTAAAGAGGAAATTTATGATTTATATGATGCTGTGGTAATAAAAAATAAAAAGCTTTATGATAATATTACTAAGAATAAAATGATTGATATGATATTTAAAGAATATCAAGATTATCATAATATAATTAGTATTTGTACTTTAAAAGAGTTAAATCTCTTAAAGAAAATAGTGGCTAAAGGCGCATTAAAGCCCGATGAATATGATGATAATGGAGAGACCGACTTTATTATTGATAATTTAGAGAATAAGCTTCTAATTACGAGTTTAGGCGCTACTTTAAAAATTATGGATGGATTAGAAGAAGTAGTAAAAACGGCTGTAGAAAACATGAAGGTATCAGAAATAAAAAGACAAGAGAAATTAATTATTCCATTATTGGGGCTTTTAAAAGTAATGGGAATTGAACAACTTTCTAATTTGGTTTTAATAATTAAAAAAGTTTATAATGTCGATAAAGAGTTAGATACAATTCTGAGTCATAGTTTACTATTTAACTATTATTGCTTTATAACGGATATTGAGGAATTTAAGTTTGTTGCTATTTACCGACCTTACATGGAATATATTGATGAATTAGTGGATTTATATAAAAATAAAGAATTTGGAATTAAAATGTTTAATGATGAAATTCTAACTAGTATTTTTTACTACGAATATGATAAAAAAGATAAGACTGTTAGTAAATTGATGCAAAGATTAAACTATAGATTTATCAGAGAAGATGCCAATTTAATCGCTCTTTTCGATGCTGATCGTAAACAATTTAAAAATCTTGTTAGTAATGTATTAACTTCTAAAGATGTTGATACCTTATTAAATAAACTACCTTCTAGTGCTTTTAAAGGCTTATCTAAAGAACAGTATGCCAAAATTATCTTAGAAGAGCAAAAAGCTTCAAGCGAAATGGATTATAATTATAAAAAGCAAACGGCAAGTTCTTGTCTTAGTGCGGACGACACTGATTTATTCTATAAAACTTATTTTGCTATTTTAGAATATACTAATAATTATTATCATGTAAATAAAATAAAAATTTATAAACAAAAAGGTATAAATCCTAGTAACTTAGTACCCGTAATTACTAAATTTATCGAAAACAAAGAGATGCTAGTAGAAAAATTTGAGAAAGAAAATCCTTATAAATTTAATCAAGAAGAATTAGAAATAGTACGAGATTATAAAAAGGGAGTAGCGGGTTTATTTATGATTGTTAAGTATGAAAAAGATTATACGATGATTATTTCTATGGAAAAAGCTTATATGTTAAAAGGATTAACTTGTCCAATGGACGAAATTGTTCCTTATAATGAATTACCATATCCCGCTATGATGACGCTTCTACCGTTTAAAGGAATGATTACTTATGATGGTATTTTAGCTGGTTATGGAGATGGTATAAAAATGAGTGCAGTTATGAGACAAAAAATTATTGCTGAGGCGGAAAGTTTAGAAAAAAATTACCATTTATAAGGTGATAAAATTACCATATGAGTATTACATGAGTACAGTTATTAACCTAAAAAACGACTCAAAAATGGAGGAATTAAATGGAAAAAACAAATGCGAATGATTATTTAAATAAGGATGTTGTTGTAAAAATTGATAGAAAATTAGGAAGCAATCATCCTAAACATGGATTTTTATACATGTTAAACTATGGATACTTACCGAATACAATCAGTGGTGATGGTGAAGAATTAGACGCCTATGTTGTTGGCGTATTTGAACCAGTTGCAGAATTTGAAGGGCATGTCATAGCAATTATCCATAGGACAAATGATGATGATGATAAATTAGTAGTCGCTCCACAAGGAATAGACTATTCTGATGATGCGATTAGGGCAATGACTGAATTTCAAGAAAGATTTTTTAAATCAATAATAATTAGATGAGGAATTTTTAATGCTTAAAATAATAAAATCTAAACTCTTGGTAGTATGTAAAACTATTTTCACTACCTAAACTCTGATATAGTGAATATCCTTATGAAAAATTTGATGGATAATGATGATGAATAGTACTTTGTTGAAATGGAGAATTGATTATGAAAAAAAACAATTTTAACTATTTTATTATGTGGGGTTATGGTATTGGGGATGAATGGTTTTGGAAAGCAAAAAAATGAATTTGATATAGGAAATAAGTCTGATATTAAAATTTCACAAAATGATGTTATAATGACTATTAAAGAAGGAATATTAACAAATAAAAGTGCAACTCTAGTTTTAACCAATAATAATGATAAAATCAAAACTCTTGCTGAAAAGTCAGAGTGGATAGGAAACGATGAGGCACATTATGTAAAGATACAGGATGATAGAGATATCAATGATATGAAGAAATTCATTGATGCTTTAGTATACTTTATTTCGATGTCATTGATTGTTGATGATGCTGAAACTATGAAGTCCAAAAAGGAGAATAATAAAAATGAGTAAATATTATGACAATATTAGCAAAGAAATAAAAGATTATTTTGAAATTTTAGAACCAAATTTCCCCGAATGGTTAAATGAATATATAGATACAAAAGAATTATTATCACAGCAATATATTAGTGTTACTTGTGGCACTATTTA
>CAKOMC010000061.1 GCA_934096535.1 uncultured Bacilli bacterium
CCTTCTAATATCTTGATGCTTGATTCATCATATTTTACCATTTTAATCACCACTTAATACATTACCATAATTTTTAATAATTTACCAGTTACGATTCTGCTTTTTCCAAAAAAAGTGCCATTATTCCTTAGAATAACAGCCTTTTTTTAATTTATCCGATATGGATTATTTATAGTTCCTTCTCCTAGTTTCAAAGAACCTTGTTTTAAATTAATAACAGGCTTTATGCCGTACACCACATTAACAACATCATAACTTTCTCCATTTACCTTTTCTGTTCTAACTTTAGCACCCAATTTATCAAAAGCATCTGCACTTATTAACCAGTAATTATTACCATCTGCTAAATAATTTGATTTTGTACTGCTTCCATAGGCATATTGTCCTGATAAAACTAATTCGTCCTTATTTAATAATGCTATCGCATATTTTAAAGACATATTGCCTAATGATGATTGCACAGTAAAACTATCGTTTAATTGTTTACAATAGAATTTCATTTTAGCGTTTTCAGTATTACTAGGAGCCGACCAAGAACCATATGCTCTTACATAATTTGTGAACTCAGCACCAAAGCCATAATTGGAATGATTATCTGGATTATATTTAGAAATTGTCCTATCATTGCAAAACAAATTATCAGCTAAATACTGTTCATAATTAGTACCTTTAATATTATTTTCATACCAGTTATCCACATGTTTTTTAATCGTGGAATCATTGATATTGGCATGAGTTTCTTCATAAGTTGCAGAACCAGGAGTTCCATACATATAACCAACATACGCATTATCATCTGATTTTTCATTAAAAGCACTGGTTCCAATTATTCTATCTTCACTAGCTTCACCATTTTCATGGGCACTTGTCCCATCATAAATTATTCTTATCGAACCAGCACCATTAATACGAACTATTCGCCAATAAAGGTTAGCAAAATAAACATAGTTATTAGTTACATTACCACGATAATAATAGCTTGTTCCATAATTATCGGGAGCACTACAAAGTAATGAGTTTTCAGACTCAGCACTGGTTACATTAACTGACCCATCATCATTTACTATTGGACATTTATCGGTTGTATCTAACTCATCTTTTATTACTTCTACAATAGTATCTTTTTTAAAATAAACATTACATTTAGATTTTTTATTCATATTAGTAGTAAGTAACCCCCAATTAACATAGTCCCACTCTCCTGAAGAACCATTATCACACTCTATTTTATCAACATAATAACCACTATCTTTAAGGGGAACATTACTAGAATATTCACCTTCTATATAAACACCAATAATATCCTTAGTACTATTACCTATTTTAAAATTTAACCAGCAAAAACTTCCTAGTATTAAAAAACTAATAATTATTAAATATCTCTTCTTCATAAAACACTTATCCATTTCCATCTTTACAAAACTTGACACTTTTCTTAGAGTTTAATACTTTATGAAAATGCCGGTAAATACTGAGCTTAAGGACTATTTGACCATAAATTTGACCACAATAGAACTCCAAAACAAAATTTATTTGACGCTTTCCAAGGCCTAAATTACTTAAAAACTTTACACATTTTTCTGACTAAAAATCTGACCACAAAAATTTAGATTTTATATAGAAAACAGCCTATTTTTATGTTATATTTAATATATAAATTAAAAATAAATAACGAAAATACGCTTTCATAGAGTATTAAACTCTATGAAATTTTTTATATCATAACAAAAAAAGCAGGTTTCCCTACTTTTCATAATCATAATAATTATCTAGTCTTATTTTTTATTTCTTCTTCAACTTTATTTGCAAATTCATCTAAAGAAATAGTAACTTTTTCTTCACTCTGACTAGTTCTATAAGTAATAGTCTTATTAGTAACTTCATTATCCCCAAGTACTAGAATATATGGATATTTGCTCATAATAGCCTCACGCATTTTATAACCAACTTTTTCTTCTCTATCATCAAGATTTACTCTTATTCCTTTATTTCTTAATAAATTTTCTACTTCTTTAGCATATTCTAAATGATAATTATTATTAACTGGAATAATATTTACCTGATGAGGAGCAAGCCATAATGGTAGATAACCTTTTGTTTCTTCTAAAAGAAAAGCTATAAATCTATCAAGCGAACCTAAAATAGCACGGTGAATAACAACTGGTCTTACTTTTTCATTATCTTCGTTAATATATTCTAATTCAAATCTTTCTGGTAATTGATAATCTAATTGAACAGTTGATAATGTAACATCATGACCAATGGCACTTCTTACTTGAACATCAATTTTTGGTCCATAGAAAGCTGCTTCCCCTTCGGCCTCATAATACTCATGTCCAGTATTTTTTAAAATAGTTCTTAAGGCATTCTCACTCTTTTCCCATAGTTCATCATTTCCAAAATACTTATCAACATTCTTGGTATCTCTTAAAGACAATCTAAATTTAAAGTCCTTAAAACCAAAATCTTTATAAACATCTAAAATTAAATCGATTACTCCTTTAACTTCAGATTCAATTTGGTCAGGACGACAGAATATATGGGAATCATTTTGCGTAAAGGCTCTAGTTCTTTCAATACCACATACCGCCCCACTAGCTTCATATCTAAAATCATTAGCAATCTCGGCAATTCTAACAGGTAAATCTCGATAAGAATGTAATCTATTCTTAAACATCATCATATGATGAGGACAGTTCATTGGTCTTAAAACATAAGCCTCTTCATCAAGTTCCATCTTAGGAAACATATCATCTTTATAATGGTCCCAGTGTCCTGATGTCTTATATAATTCAACATTACCAAGTGATGGAGTCATTACATGTTGATACCCTAAAGAAATCTCTTTATCCATAATGTAATCAACTAAACTGCGACGAACAATAAAGCCATTTGGTAACCACATTGGAAGTCCTTTTCCAACTAAATCACTAAACATGAATATACCTAAATCTTTACCTAGTTTGCGATGATCTCTTGTCTTAGCATCTTCTAATTCGGCAAGATGTTGCTCTAAAGCTTCTGGTGTATCAAAACATACCCCATATACTCTTTGGAGCATTTTATTTTTAGAATCACCCTTATAATAAGCACCACTAAACTTTAACAGTTTAAAGTTTTTAAGTAATTTAACATTATCAACATGAGGTCCACGACAAAGATCGGTAAAATCCCCTTGACTATAACAAGAAATAACTTCATCTTCAGGCATATTTTCAATTAAATCTATTTTATAAGGATCATCCTTAAACATTTCTAATGCTTCTGCCTTGCTAATTTCATGACGAATTATTTTCTTGCCATCTTTAGCAATTTTTTTCATTTCTTTAGCAATTTTTTCAATATCTTCTTCCGTTAAAACCGTATCACCTAAATCCATATCGTAATAGAATCCCTCTTCTACCACTGGACCTACCCAAAATTTAGCATTGGGATATAAATGTTTAACAGCTTGAGCCATTAAATGCGCACATGAGTGATTTAACACACTTAAATTTTTATCTTCTTTTATATTTATCATAATTTATCTTCCTTTTCTACTTGAATCTTTCCACATTATCACACTTTGCTGGTCTTCTAACAAAGCTAATTCTTTTCGAATATCTTTTAACTGTTCTTTTAAAGCCGCAAAGTTTCTATTTGACACTGACTTTTTCATTGCCTCTATAACAGCATCTCTTTCTTTTTTTAACTTTATTATTTGTTGTTCTTTAGCATAGTCCATAAATCCTCCTAACAAAAAACGCACTAACAACCCCAAAAAGGAGCAATTAATGCGGTACCATCCTTAATTTTACTTAATTATCATAACGGCTTTGCCGGACTAGTTTTGCTAGCCAATTCATAGGTAGTAACTATTTAATTCTTTTATTCATCTTCCACCAACGATAAACTCTCTTTAAAAAGATATTTAAATAATCTCGTCCTAATCAAAATTGTTAAATTAATTTTATGTCGTTTTTCTTCTATTGTCAAGAACTTAGAACCATTTTTTATCATCAGGATAAATTAGCCTTAACAATAATCGCTTTCTTGAACGCTCAACAGCCGTCTTTTTAGGCATTTCCAAATAGTTCTTAGTAATATTTAATTGACCAGTAATATAATCTAACTTCCCACCATCAATCATTTCAAAATTTTCTTTATCAATATCAATAGAATATGTAAAACCATTGATTTCTAAAGCTCTTAAAAAGACATCATAATCAATTATAATAGCTTTAGGACGATAATCCATTTCTATCAAATATGGCATACAATTTAAATCCTCACGACTAACAACATAATCTAAATGATTAGTTAAAACTATTCTTATATATTTCTTACCATTACTTTTAAATAATCTATAACTACAACAAGCATCAACGCACATATTATAAGCCATTGTTGTTGCTGGTTTTATTTTATCTTTAACTTCGCCCAAAAAATTTTCAGTTAATCTTCCTAAATACTCTTCAAATGCTTGAGTATCTGCTACTTTTTTTCCTAAATCTACGCTTTTTTTCAATATCTTATTAACCATAATTCTTCTCCTATTCTTTATTTGCAAGTATTAGTCCTACTTTTCTTTCTTAAAATGTTATTACACTCAGCATCAGTACAAACGAATTTATCTTTTAAATAAAAATTTCTATCACCGTAAATACTTAAGGTTCCATCATCGTTTAAAGAATACTCGCCACTTTCTACCAAAGCATCAACATTATCTAGATTAGTACTATAAACAAATTGGTTTTTACCTTTTACTTCTAGTTTCTCACTGGTAACGACAAAACTCTTCTTTTCTACTTTATCAACACCGTCCATATTTTTAACTAGTTCTACCAATTCGGTAGCCTTAGTATTTTCTGCAAAATAAGTAGTAATAGAAGTATTACCCTTTTCAATTGAATCAATAATATCATAAGATTTATAGTTACCAAACTCTTTAATCTTATTTTCTATATTACCAATTTGCTTATCAGTAGCACCACTTTTCGTAACTATAATTGTTCCAAAAACTTCGGTACTACGACACCATGTCCCTTTAAATTTATTGCACCCGCTCAAAAGTAATAAAGACATCACTAATACTATAATTTTCTTTTTCATATTTAATCAACCTCTTTTGATTTGCTACTATATCACAAGTATTCTAAACATACAAGCATTTTCTCATTTAAAACCCACAATTTTCTCACTAAAATCCAACCTAGTTAACTAGACACATAAAATAATTTTAAATTAAATGCTATGATTATTAACATTAGAAATTGGGATTATTAAAATACCATTGCAAGTACTCACCAAAACTATAGCAAAGACTTATACTTTTGGCAATCGTTTTCACATTAAATAAGTATCATTTAAAAATTTTTGAGACCATAAAAATCAACCACCAGCTAAGCTGGTGGTTTTCATTTTACGCCTTATAAGGCTCTTATTACTGCTTCGCTTAAAA
>CAKOMC010000062.1 GCA_934096535.1 uncultured Bacilli bacterium
AGAGAATTAACTTCAAAATTCTATAAAGATTTAAAGAAATTAATTATTACAGAATCAAATGACAATAAAAGAAAAGACATAGACAATATAGTATTTAAAGTAAATATAACATATTCCAAAAACAATAATAATTAAAAAATAACGCTAGTATTCAAATAGAATAATGGCGTTTTTACAAAAAAACATTAAGACAGGCTTCATTATATATACTAAACTGCTTAAAAGCTGTATATGGTCATGACAGGTGCAGAAGAATTCGAACCATCACGAACGGTCTTGGAGAGATTAGCACTTTGGTTAAAATAGATCAAAACAATAGTAGAATATGGTTTTCTTGCAATAATTCAGGACATTTCTAAAGTGCCACCTTAAAATAACTTTAAGTAGTTTTTATTAAACCATGAAAAAAGGAGCATATCACGGGCTCCATACTTAATTTTAATATCCTATGGTGTACGCGTTATACCATAAATGTTTTTCAATCGTATAAGAAATCTGACGGTCGCTATTGTTAGAATTATAATTATCTACAATTTTTTGAAGTTTAGCATTTAAAGAGTCATAATTTTCATGAGTTCTAAACCTATGACAAATCATACAACAAGTATTTACAAAGCAACTATTCTCAGGAATATCAATTTTAAAGCCATCACTATATTCATAATGACTTAGATTGTAAGCAGTTTGGCAATTTTTCCCAAAAATATCTTTAGGATTGTAGACAAAAAAGTAAAAAACAACGGCTAATATGGCAAGGGTAACACAGACAATTAAAATTATCTTTTGCTTTTTGTTCATCAGTTAAAATTCCTTTCTTGGTATTATTATATCATGTTTTTGGTTAATAAAGAAATACAGACATTGGGTATCCCTATAACCCTGTTACTATTTCGGCTTTTAACATTTTTCTCAATAATCCGATAACTTGGTACACCACTTTTTGTTGAAATTGTAGCAACCGCCTTATTTATATTTATTGTTTTCTTTTCAAAATCTATATCTCTCCAAGTTAATCCTAAAAGTTCTTCACGGCGACACCCTGTATCCATGATAATAAACATGGCAGTTTTAAGCCTAATGTTAGTCGTAGATAGTAACTCTTTAACATAATCCATTTCCTCAAGGGTAAAGTATTCTTTTTCATCAGGTTTCTCCGTTGGTTTCTTTTTAACAAAACTACAAGGGTTTTCTTTTAATATTCTTTCTAACTTTGCAAAATTAAACATGTTGCTTAATACTTTAAAAATAATGAAAAGATTTAAGGAAGAGAATTAATAATGAATTTACGGAAACTAGATTTAGAAGAATTTTTTCAGGAAGGTAATGGCGGTTATACGGCGTATGAATTGGCTTATCCTGAATGGTTAGGAGCATCTATTTTAATAACGCCTAAGAAAATGATAGAGGTCTATAACAAGCCAGCCTTGGATAAAGCCAAAGCTTTGTTGTCGGGTATTGGCAGTCATGGCGATATGTTAGAAATAATTTTGGCTGCTATATTTTATTTGGAATTACAAGGTAGCTATTTAAAAAAGCAAAGAATTTTGAATGATGTTATCGATGGCGAAGTTTTTAATTATATTTTTGTGTGATTGTTAATCAAATCGATAATCTTTATATAACAGTGGAATGTCCGTGTTGTATAAATAGTAAAGAATATGATTGTTTAAAGAATTTAAATGACATGATAAAGGCTTTAAGTTTTAGAATTATACCAATGGTTACCATATATAATTATGATCCTGCAAAGGGAGATTTTGGGTCTTGTGATAAGAAAGAACTTTATAGTGGTATTTCTTTAGATGAGGCTTTAGCTTATTTTGAAAATAAAGTTGTTTCTAATAATGAATATTTTATTAAGACAGCTAATTTTATCTATTTAGAAGAGGAACAAGAAGAAAAGAGTGTTTATAAAAGAGAAAAAAATTAGGGAGATTTCCTTTTTTGTTGCTATGAATAGTATGATGTAGTAGAATACTAGTACGACATGAGATTTAAAAAAATATGATTACTTTGGCAAACGAGGGATTATTTGCGTGAAAATTCAATGGACTGCTGTAATTAAATAAAAGTTAAGAAAGATGTGGATTTATGGAAAACGAAGAAATAATAAAGAAATACTTTTCACTGATTGAAAGAATTAAAAGAGATTATTTTTTCTTAAATTTGAGTAGCAAAGAATATATGGATATTGTTGATAAAGCCATTAAGATTAGTAAAGAAGAATTAGGTGGCCAAGAAGATTTCTTATTATACGAATATTTAAAAGATAATTTAGAGATATTATTAAGACAGGAAACTGGAAAACAACTTAGAAATGATAGTTTAAATGTTTTAAATAGTTATTTTAAAACTTTAGTGATTAATACTTCTAGTTATGAAGCTTTTAGCCGTGGTATAAATAAGTTCTTTGACTTTTTAAATAATTATAATGTTAAGTTAAAGAGTAATGATATTGATAGTTTACTTAAAAATAACCAGCAGGCCTATCTTTTAGCAAAAGGAATTTTTAAATACTTAAAGGAAATTAAGTTAACTAGTTTGGGAAAAGATATTAATTTGAATACAATGTTATTATCTTATTACTTAGTAGATGAAAATTTATTAAAACTTGAGGTTGCTGCTAGTCAAGATACTTACTCTAGAGAAGAAGTAAGAAAGGTGTTTGCTTGGTTAATATATGACTTTAAGAAGAAATTTGCTTTCTTAGAGATAAAGGATATAGATAGTTTAGTCGATAAGGCTATTGATGAAAGTCTTAAGACAGCTAAGGGAAAAGATGATTTTAATAATATTTTAAGACAGCATTTAGAAGAAAACTTTCTTGGACTTAGTAGAGGAGCTTTAGAAGAAAAACTTAATGATACTTTAGAAAAATATTTTAATTCTTTGGAGATAGATATTTCAAACTTTTCTTCTTTTAGTAAGATACTAAGGAATGTTTTATATTTCTTAAATAAAAATAATGTAGATTTAAGATTGTCAGATATAGATTTGCTAGTAAAAAATACTGATAACTTAAGGTTATTAGGTAGTGGCATTTGTGAGTATTTAGAACAAATAAAGAAGAGTAGTATTTATAATAATAATAATCTTAGGACATTATTAGAAGCTTATTTTGTTGTTTATAAAAATACTTTTAGATTAGATGATACTGAACAGAAGAGTCTTTATGAATTTTATGAAGGCTATAGTAAAGATGAAGTAGATAAAGCTCTTAAGATGCTATCAGTTGAAGAGATGGAACTTTTAAGAGAAAGATATGCGACTGATGGTAGTTACTTAGAAAATGGTAGTACTTCCAAAAAAATAGATAAGCTTTTAAAGAAAGTAATTCCCGAGTATTTGGAAAGAATTGTAAGACAAGAAAAAGAAGAAGTTATATATTGTTTATTTTCAGGTATTGATAAATCCTTAGTTGATGTGGCTCTTAAAAAATTGCCTCTTTCTTATCAAGGTAAAATTGCTGAATTAAAAAAAATATACTATCAACAAAGTGATGATACAATTTTTGATAATAAAGAGTTCAAAGATAATATTTATCCCTATTTACTAAATATTCTTAGCAAATTATCAGTTAATTCTTTAGAAGGTTTGAAAGACCAAAAAAGCTTGTTGGAAATATTCGAGGGGTATTCGGAATCTCAGATAAAGAGAATTATTTCTTATTTACCAAAAGAAGAGAGAAATATTTTAACTTTAAAATACAATCGAACTACTTTAAAAGTTAGAAATGGTTTTAGTGGTTTAAATGAAGAATATGCTAGAAGTTTAGATGAATTAATTAATAAGAAGATGATGAAGCTTTTGCAAAAGGAAGCAGCTCGTAAACCGCTCACAGAAAAAATAAATAAATTTCCAAAAGAAGAAATAAAAAGAGTAGTAGAGGAATTATCAGAAGAAAAACAAGAATTATTTTATTTAAGATATGATAAAGATTTAAACCTTAGAGATGATTATGAAGCTTTAAATCATAAAACAAAATGTAAAATATCAAATTTATTGAGCAAAATTATTGTTAAATTAAATAGAGGGAGTGAAACTAAATTTAATGGTCGTGCTAAAAATTTCTATCATAGATTAGGAATGCATTCAAAAGAGAAAATTGATAAGGCAATCAATTTTTTGCCACTTAATGATAAAGAACTTTATCATTTATATTATGATAAAAATGGTGATGCTTTAGCAAGCTTTTATACTCTAGATAAGGATACTAAACTTAGAGTTAAATCATTAGCTTTAAAAGTTAAGTATATTATTAATAAAAATAGTGATGAACTAGGAGAGGAACGGTCTTTAACGACTCTGTATCAGCTTTTAAGTGATTATTCTAAAGAAGAAATTGCAATAGCAATTAAGAGGTTATCGGAAGAAGAAAAGGTAACTTTTGATTTACGTTTTGATGAATTGGGAAACACAAAAGAAAGCTATCGAACTTTAGATATTAAAACTAAAAGAAAAATCGAAAATTTACTTATTAAGATTAAAAAAATGATAAATAATAAGTCTGAGTTGCATACCGGCCGAAAAGTAAAGAACTTATATAGTCGTTTGGAAGGGTATTCTAAAGAAGAAGTTGATTTAATAATAAAGGCATTATCTTTGAAAGAACAGCAGTTTTTAGCTAGTGTTTATGACAAGGATGGCAATCCTACAAGCAAATTTTATGAACTTTCAAGCAAAGAAAAAAATCATATTACTAATTTAATTTTGAAGATAAAGGGATATTTGAAACCTAGATATGCTTTAGATGCTCCTTACGGAAGAAAAAGGAAAAATTTCTATAATCGTTTTAAAGTATTTTCCAAAGAAGAAATTGATAAGAGAATAAAATATTTACCACTAAAAGATCAACAGTTTTTAGCTAGTGTTTATGACAAGGATGGCAATCCTACAAACAAATTTTATGAACTTTCAAGTAAAGAAAAAAATCATATTACTAATTTAATTTTGAAGATAAAGGGATATTTGAAACCTAGATATGCTTTAGATGCTCC
>CAKOMC010000063.1 GCA_934096535.1 uncultured Bacilli bacterium
TCCTTTATAGGTGACAATGGCTAAGTGGATACACCTCTTCCCATCCCGAACAGAGAAGTTAAGCACTTAAACGCCGAAAATAGTGAATGCGAAGATAGGAAGTTGCCTATTTTTTTTTTGCGTTAATTTTTGATTTGTGTGAAAAAATTTCGTGATAATAATTAATTAGATTTCTTTTTTAGTGCATATTTTTTTTAATAATGTTATAATATCACAAGAGAAAGAGGCGCTTATGTACACATTATTTATAGATACTCATTTCAAAGATATTCAAATAGTTATATATAAAGATGACAAAATCCTAAAAATTTCAACAATGGAAGGTTGCGATAAAACTAGTAAAAATGCCTTACCATTATTAAATGACACTCTTAAAGAGCTAAAAATAGAGTTAAAGGAAATATCCAAGTTAATAGTTTGCAATGGACCAGGGTCATTTACAGGAATTAGAATTGCTATAACGATTGCTAAAACTATCTCATATTGTTTAAATATACCAATATATACTGTCAGTTACTTAGAATTATCAGCCTTAGATAATATTGGAAATAGAACTTACGCAGTTCAAGAAAATAATGGTTATTACAAGGCCGAATTCTTGGATGATAAAATGACTAGCCAGATTACATATGTTAAATCAAAAACCTTATTAAATAATGAAATTGTTGCTGAAAAAATCAATTTTGAGAAAATTCCAACTTATAAGTATTTAACATTAACTGATTGTTATAACGCCAATCCTTTATATATTAAAACAATCGAGGCCTTAAATGATAAGAAAAATAATAACTAGTGATTTTCCAATTGTTTATAAATTAGGTGAAGAAATCAATGAAAACTACTCACATTTTAATAATCTGACCAGTATTATTAATGATAATAATCAAATTATTTATGTTTATATTATTAATAATGCTGTTGTCGGATTTATCCATCTTACTATTAGTTTTGATGAAGCCGACATAGTTGATATTATTACCGATAAAAAATATCGCCGTAGGAATATAGGCACTAGCTTAATCAAATATGCCATTAATGATAACAATTTAAAAAAAATGAATCTAGAAGTAAGAGAAAATAATCAAGTAGCCATAGACTTTTACCAGAACTTACAGTTTAAAAAGGTAAGAAGAATAAAAAACTATTATGGCACTGAAGATGCAATTTTTATGATAAAGGAGATTTAAAAATGAAAGATGTATACATTTTAGCTATAGAATCAAGCTGTGACGAAACCAGTATGGCAATCGTAAAAAATGGCAAAGAAGTCATATCAATAGTAATAAATACTCAAATATCAACTCATGAAAATTATGGTGGAGTAGTTCCTGAAATTGCCTCAAGAATGCATGCTGAAAATATAACAATTGTTTTAGATGAGACATTAAGAAAAGCAAACATGAAAATAGAAGATATGGATGCAATAGCAGTTACTTACGGTCCGGGATTGATGGGAAGTTTACTCGTAGGAGTAGAAGCCGCAAAGACATTATCTTTAATCTATAATAAACCGTTAATAGCTGTAAATCATTTAGCTGGTCATGTATATGCTAATAATCTTGAAAATGATATGCAATTTCCGCTATTAGCATTAATCATAAGTGGTGGTCATACCGATATCGTTTATATGGAAGATGATTATAAATTTAAAGTTCTCGGTGGAACTTTAGATGATGCAATCGGGGAAGCCTATGATAAAGTTGCCAGAGTTTTGGGACTTAAATATCCAGGGGGACCAAATGTTGAAAAAATGGCGTTAAACGGCAAACCAAGTTATAAATTACCAATTCCAATGAATGATGATACCTTGAACATGAGTTTTAGCGGGTTGAAATCTAGTATTATAAATCTAGTTCATAATGAAACGCAGCGCAATAAGGAGATAAATAAAGAAGATTTGGCTTGCTCTTTTCAGACTGTTGCTACTGATCAATTAGTACGCAAGTTAGAACTAGCTATTAACAAAACAAATATAAAAAATATTATAATTGCTGGTGGCGTTTCTGCTAATCAATATATTCGTCAAGAAGTAACAAAATTAGCTGCTAAACATAATGCCAATATTTCTGTGCCTAAGCTTCTTTATTGCACTGACAATGCTGCCATGATTGGGGCTGCTGCTTATCCCCTTTATCTAAAAAAAGAGTTTGCGTCTCTTGATTTAAATGCTAATCCAAGTGAGGAATTATATTAAAAATCATTAGTATTATAATTACTACAGGATGAATTTATCATTCACAAAAATAAAATATCTTAAAAAATTATTTGCTTTTTTCAGTATAATCACAATTTAATATTTCAAATTCTAAATGATTTGTTATTATCTTTTAGTAAATTATAATTACCTTTTATAAATTGTAAAATATACAGACATAAATATTAAAAATTAAAATGAAGTAAACAAATAAAATAAAAAGATGCAAATAAAAATATAAAAGCCATTAAAAATATAAGCAAATATCTAATAAAATTCTTGAAACGCAAAAATTGCATATTGTAAATATCACTCATTTAAGATATACTTATTATAGTACGGAGGTGTCTTTATGAATACAAATGAAACAGTAAAACATGTTATTCTTTACATATCAATTACCTTAATAATAGCAACGGTAACTTTTGCAGCTTCAAGAGCTTATTACTTAGCAAAAATCACAGTTGATGATAAAATAAATAATACAACAATAACTAACGCTAACCTTGATATTGAATTTTTAACTAGTCAATACATTAATGAGCCAAAAATGATGTTAATTAATGACTCAGACCGCCAAGCCAGCGCACCTTATACATCATTTGCTATAACTTCAAAATCCACTTCAACAATATCTGTTGACTACACTTTATATTTAACTGATTTTACAATATCTGATAACTTTGTTTCTAGTGATTTTAAATGGGAACTTGCTAAAAAAACTGACAGTGGCGAAACGCAAGTTGCTACTGGAAATTTTGCAAACGCAGTAACAGGCAAAGACTATACTTTAACAACAACGGGAATAACAATTTCTCCTCAGGATACACATCAATACATATTCCGAGTATGGTTAAGTTATACTGATAATGATCAAGCTAGTTTACTAAACGGTTCTTTTAGCGGTAAAATTGCCTTGACAACTGGCAAAATAACAAATGAAGGAAAATAAAATTGAAAAAAATAGGATTAGCTCTTGAAGGCGGTGGTCTAAAAGGAAGTTATCAGATTGGCGCTTATTATGCTTTTAAACAATGCCATATAAAAATAAGCGGTTTTGTCGGTACTTCTATTGGCGCCTTCAATGCCTGTTTACTTGCCAGTGGCCAATCAAAAGAACTATTAGAACTATGGCAAACAATTGAGCCAGAAAAATTATTGAATATTGATCAAGAGTTCGCAGATTATATAAATGGTAAAAAAGAAACTCTTAAAGCCTTAAAAGGCTTAAATTCTACAGTAATAGGCGCTCTAAAACAAAGAGGAATATCAACAGACAAATTAAGAGCACTAGCAGATAAAATGATTAATAAAGAAAAATTGTACAAAAATCATAAAGACTTTGGCTTAGTAACAGTAAAACTTCATGATTTTATCCCTGTTTATATAACCAAAAAGGAAATTCCTACTGAAAAACTTGTGGATTATTTAATAGCTAGTTGTTCTTTACCCATTTTTAAATTAGCGCCAATGATAGATGATAACATTTATATAGATGGCGGCTTTTATGATAATTGTCCCATTAAAATGCTAATTGATAAAAAGTATGATGTCATTTATGAAATTAGAATTAATGGAATAGGTCGTAACCGTAATGTATCTAAAAAGAAAAGTAAAGTAATAACAATTCGTCCCTCTAAAAACATATGTAACATTTTGGAACTAAACCAAAATAAAATAAGAGAGAACATACTTTTAGGATATTATGACACCTTACGAGTACTAAAGAAATATGATGGTTATCGTTATACTTTCAAAAAACCGCCGGAATTTATAATAAAATTTATGACACGAAAAATTTCAAAACGCTATCTTACCAGAATGCAAAACTTTTTTAAAGTCAAAAGCGATAAAGAAGCAATTATTAAAGCCTTAGAATATACAATGGATTACTATAAAATTAGCCCATATCATGTTTATAGCGTTGCAGTAACCTTGAAAAAGATTCAAAATGAGCATTTAGCTAATATGAAAACGAAAAATCTTATCTTTAACTTTCTAAAAAAGTTGCGAATTTTCTAGGGCTATAATATAATAAGAAAAGTACAAAAAAGAAAAGGAGAATATTTATGGGAAGAGCATATGAAGTAAGAAAAGCTAGTATCCAAAAAACCGGAGCCGCTCGTGGTAAAATTTATACTAACTTTGCTAAAGAGTTATACTTAGCAGCCAAAGGCGATCCTGATATCGACACTAATATTAAACTTAAAAGATTAGTAGAAAAAGCTAAGAAACAGGAAGTACCAAACGACATCATTAAAAGAGCAATTGATAAAGCCAAAGGAGCAGGACAAGAAGATTACCAAACAGTAATGTATGAAGGTTTTGGACCAGGGGCTTCAACTTTAATAATTAAAACACTAACTGATAATGTTAATCGTACCGTTGGCGAAGTAAGAGCAGCATTTAATAAAGTTCATAAAAGTTTAGGAGTTAATAATTCTGTATCTTATAATTATGATTACCTAAATGTTATTTCATTTCACACTGATAAAGAAGAAGATATTTTAATGGCGCTTTTAGACGCTGGTGTTGAACCAATTGAAGAAACTTACGAAGATGGAGTAATGACTATCTCTGTAAATCCAAGTGACCAACACAAACTAAAAGATGTTATTGAAAGTATAGTTCCTAATGTTGATTATGAATTAGATGAAATTGGTTGGTATGCTAAAGAAGAAGTAGAACTTAATGAAGAAGATAAAATGTTATTTGAAAGACTTTATAATCTTTTAGATGATATTGATGATGTTACTGATATTTATCATAATGTCGCCAACTTCTAAAGTTCTTTTTTT
>CAKOMC010000064.1 GCA_934096535.1 uncultured Bacilli bacterium
ACTTTATAATCACTACCTAAGTATTTTTCAATTGTTTTACTTTTAGCAGGGGACTCTACTATTACTAAGTTTTTCTTTTTTTCCATAACATCACTTTCTTTTCTTATATTTTAGTTTCTATTTTCATTATTTAATATTTTTCTCTCTTTTAGCCATTTTATTATATAAAAATGTCAAACGCTGTAATAGTAACATAGTATTTTTATCTTTTCAAGTAGCAAAATCAAAAAAAGCAAGTAAAATTTACTTACCTTTTCTTCTAAAAAATTATTCATTACTTTCATTATCGTTGCTATTATTATTGTTAGTCTTTAAAACATTTTCTAAATAAGCAAAGTAATTGGTCTTTATAGCTAAATTATCCATTTTCATTTCATTTTTAACTTTGGTATTAATTTTAATTATTTCTTCATCAGTATACTTATCAGCACCAATATAATTTATTTTTCCCTTAGTCGCATCATAATAAGCCTTATCAGTACGCCAAGACCCATCGGCAAAGACTACTACGCCATCATAGGAATCACTAAAAAGATCGGTACCACCATAAAGACGAGGATCATAATCTAAATCAAATAGATTAGCAAGGGTTGGTAAAATATTAACAAAGGTTGTATAATCATCAAACTTTTTAGCTTCTAGGCTAGGATTATAAATAATAAAAGGAGTTCTATCGGTATCGCCATTACTTGATGTATCATATTTAGCTATCTGGGCAAAAGCCTCATTACTTAAACCATATGGATAATGATCAGCAAATAACATAATTATGGTATCTTCTAGTCTACCATTATCTTCTAATTCTTGTAACAATTCTCCGATTGCATTATCAACTATTTTCAATTTAGACATATATCTTTTAGCCGCTGTATCCCAATCTTCATCTTTATATAAATCTAGGTACATATCGCCGGTTTTACTAGAATTCTTATAAGTCATATGACTAGATACCGTTGTTAACCACGCCATATATTTATCTTCGTTAGTAAAGTGAGGTACAGCTTTTTCTACGAACTCGACATCACTTGGCCATGGTTGATATTCACTACCCAATTTTATTCCTAATCTACTAACATCGTAGTAATTTTGACTCCCCATATTAGGATGATAGATAGTACGATAATAAAAGTGATCAGTATAATCATGATAACTACTAGTTTTATAATTTGCATTATTAAACAGATTAAAGATAGCTTCAAAATAAGTATTATCTTTATAAGTATTGATAGTACAAGTATTGTTAATTGTATATAAAGATGTTAAACCTGTCATTTCATTATTACCAGTTGAACAAGCATTTCTTGGGGAGAAAGCATTTTCCCAAGACCAACCATTGTTATATAGTTTAGCAAAGTTAGGAAAATACTCTGGATAATCTTTTAAAACATTACTTCCCGATTCAATCATTAAAATAACTAAGTTTTTACCTTTAAATAAACCTGTATAATCATTTTTACTCGTTATTTCTTTACTCATAAAATAACTATTTAAAGTTTTATAATCGGTATTTTTTTCAGTTTCTTGTGCAGTTTCCCAAGCCGTATCATCAATAATTCTAGAATAATCAGTTACTTCGGTTTGGTGTTGTTTAACAAAAGTTTCGGCAGTTTCTTCATGTTTTATAAGTAAAGATTTAATATCCAAAAATTCATAGCCTAAAAGGCCATACTGACTAACAGCGATATTTTGCATGGAGGGATTTTTAAATAATTCTTTATTACTAACAATCTGCATTTTATCTTGCATAAAATCCCATGAAATTGTACCGTAATAAAGAGTGCAAGTTATAATAGTAGCGAAGACTGTAAAACAGCGAACCACATTATATTTATACTTTAAATTTTTATCAATAAACTTTTTATCAATAAAGATAAAGTAAAGAATGTAAAGGATAGGAATAATAAAAAGACTAAAAAACCAAGGATTAAGACTGGTAAAGAAATCCCCAATAAAATACTCAATTGCATGAGCTTGACTAGCTGTACCAAGGGACATAAATGTTCCTAAATAATTATACATACCACCTTGAGCGGTAAACAAAATACAAATTATAAATAATAAAACACAGACAATAATATTGGCATATTTTCTCTTTAAACCACTGCTAAGTAAAGAAATAATATTACTTAAGATAATGGTGCCTAAAAGAATTCTTAAAAAAGACCAATTAAAAATATTTAAACCCATAATGACTTTAAATAATATTTCAATAAGAAATATCCCAAAACTCAATAAAACACTATAACGAATCACTTTATTATTATAAACTTTTTTTATCATACTACAAATTCCTTCTTAGATACTACATTAGATATTATACTGATATTTGAATTTATTTTCTACTTAAAATTACAATTTTAGAAAAATTTTCTTTTAGATTTCACAATTCAGAAGGTATTTTTAATGTTTTTTTCTTAAATTTTTTTATTTATTAATTTTTACATTGAGTTTTTATTAAATTCTTTTTTAGTTTTACATTGAATTTTCTATTAAAGAACATATGAAATCTAAATTAAGAATAAAGGAAAGAAAATAACCATAATGGATTTATTATGATTATTAGATTTATTTGGGTTATTATTTACCTTTTATTTTTTATATTTTTTAACCGGTCCATAACTAAAGCGATAATTATCTAAAGGACCATATTTTTCTAACATTTCTAAGTGAAACTTTGTTGGGTAACCTTTATGTTTTTTAAAACCGTACATCGGATATAAATCATCTAACTCATCCATCATATGATCTCTAGTTACTTTAGCAACAATACTTGCGGCCGCTATGGAAGCTGAGGTAGCATCCCCATGAATAATACTAGTACTTGGCATTGCAAGATTAAGAGGCATCGCATCAATTAAAACATGTTCAGGTTTTATTTTTAAGGAATTGATTGCCTCATACATAGCCAGTTTGGTAGCCTCATAGATATTTACTTCATCAATCGTTGCGGCATCAATCATCCCAATCCCATAACAAATGGCATCTTTAATTATTTTAGGATATAACTCTTCTCTTTTTTTCTCACTTAGTTTCTTTGAATCATTTAAACCTTCTAAATGATAGTTAATTGGTAGAATTACAGCAGCTGCTACTACGGGACCAACAAGGGGACCACGTCCTACTTCATCAACGCCACAAATAAACTTTATTCCTTGTTTATATAGTTCTTTTTCATATTTTAAAAGATCTATTTCTTCCTTTTTCTTGGTTTTTTTAAGAATTTTTGACTTTTCAGCTTCTTTTTTTATCTTAGTTTTTTTGTCTTTTTTAGAAGTATCATTTTCTTCCAAAAATTCACTATTTATTATATCTTTACTACTTTGTTTATTCATAAATCTTCAACCTTATCAAATGTAATATTTTTAATTTTCTCTAACTTTATTTCATTAATTATATAAGTACTTACTCTTCTATAGTCAGCCTCGCCCCCCTTATTTAAAGCTCCAATTTTCTTAGCAATAATATTATAAGCTTCTTCAAAGTCATCTAAATTTTCTAAGTTATAACGACTCTTCAGTATTTCAGGGTAATATTTTTCTAACTTTAACAGAATATGACAAGCCACTTTATCTAAAGGCAATATATCTTCTTTAATCGCACTCATACAAGCCAAATTTAAAGCTACTGTTTCTTGTTCTAATTTAGGCCATAAAATACCGGGGGTATCTAAAATCACTATATTACTATTAGTTTTTAACCAGGTTAGACTTCGGGTAATGCCTGGATTATTTCCTACTTTACTAACCTTTCTTCCGGCTAAGCGATTTATTAAAGTAGACTTACCAACATTAGGTATACCAAGAACACAGGCATGAATTAAGTTACTATTGTTACCCTTAGTCTTCTTTTTATCTAATTTTTCTTGCATAACCATATTTATGGTATTAATTAACTTTTTTAAATCCTCTTTTTTATCTGCATTAATACTAATAACTGTATAACCTTTATCTGTATAATACTTACTCCACTCTTTAGTATCAACATCATCAGCTAAATCCGCTTTAGTCATTACTAAAATATGCGGTTTAGTTTTTAAAATATCCTCACTCCCACTTATCTTAGAAGAATAAGGTATTCTTGCATCAACAAGTTCTAAAACGACATCAATTAAATCTTTCTTTTCTTCTAACATTTTCTTAGTTTTTGCCATATGACCTGGATACCACGAAATGGGGACTTTTGAAAAACTTTTTTGACTATCATTATTCTTCTTTTCTGCTCTGATTTTTCTTTTTTGGTACATATCCATTTTAATCACTTCTTTCTATTCTATCATTTAAAAAAATACTTAAAAGTATTTGTTTTTCGTTTTTAACTTGAAAGTATTATATCATATTTTTGTTTATTTATAAAGTCAAGAGCCTCAAAATATTTATCTTCATATTTGAATATTACTTTTATATTACCATCTTCACTAACAACAATATCTTCAATTAACTCATCTATCAATAATCTATTTAGTTCATTTATCTTTTCTTTCTTTTTAAATATATTCATCCAATCAGTATCGTTATTTTTTATTTTTTCTGTTTCTTTTTCCTCCTCATATAATTGTATATCTTCTTTTATTTTTTTAATTTTATCACTATACTCTTTATTATATTGCCAGTATTCTTCTTCCAATATAAAATTTTCTTTTAAATCTTCTTTAATTGAATTCCTTAATATTATATATTTTTTTTCTTCTTCCTTTTTTGAATACAAATTAGAAATTATGCACAAAATAATTAAAACAATAATAAATAGTACTGATA
>CAKOMC010000065.1 GCA_934096535.1 uncultured Bacilli bacterium
TTATGAAAAAGAATAATATTGAAACAGAAGAAGACTTAAATAATTTTGCTAAAATCAATTATGATGAATATAAAAATTTTATGGATAAAAGAGAAAATCTTTGGAAACAATATCATAAAGTTAAAAATGAAGAAGATAAATCTAAAATACTTGCTGAAATAAATAATCTTCAACCTAAAATTAAAGAATTTCGTAAGTATGACAAATATTGTAAAGATATAAAAGAAAGAGCAAAATCTATGCAAAATAATATTAATAATTTTGATAAAGACATACAAAAAGAAAAAGACAATGTTAGAAATTTATAGACTAGCATTGTCTTTGAATTTATCTACTAAAATTTTTCTTTTCTACATCTATGTTAAACGTTTCTTTATTATCACATATTTGTACAACGGAACCATCCTTAATCAAAAATGCTTTTCCATAGACTGTAATAGAATCATCAGTTTCTAATATATGTGCTCCGTCGCATAAGGCATAAATAGGTCTTCTTTTTGATTCTTCTAATTGATGATTTCTTTGATACATTTGTAATTCATCAAATTCAGTTGTATCTAAAACAAAATGTGGTTCAATATTAATGTTACTCAATCCAAGCCCTTCAAAATAAATAGGTTCGGATTCTTCTCCTTCTTCTGGACTATTATATGCAAGTTCTGCCATATTTATTGAACCAGCACTTTGTCCGATAATAATTCCATCGAAGTCATGCAACAGCTCTTTTAAATGTATTTGTTTAAAAAATTCATTTTCTATATAAGTATCTCCTCCACTTAAAAATATGACATTGGATCTTTTTACATATTCGGATGCATTATCTTTTGTTCTGTTATCTAAAATTAAATATTCAGAAAAAGTTATACCAGATGCTTTTAATCCTTCAAAAATTAAGGAAGCATAATTATCAACTTTTTCGCTATCGTCTGGAGTAGCAGCAATATACAATATTGCATTATTGCCACCAATTAATTGTTTAATTTGATCAACAATTCCATTAGTATTATCTATTTCATTAGGTACCTTTCTGCCATTAATCTTGTGATAATGTTTTGTATTACTTGTAAAAAATAAATTTTTCATTCTATACCTCCTAAAAATTATTACTTATAGCTTTTCCTAATTCTTCATATTTGTTTGTATATGAATGGTCTGCTCCATCAATGATTTGAATATTACAATTTCTTATATTATTGTTCAGATAATCTTTAACAATATCAATAGGTTGAGTTAAAACACATTCATCAACATTGCCAAACACAACCAATATAGGAATGTCTATACTATTAAGAATTTCACTTTTTCCATCTTTACCATCTATATATCTAATAAAATCATTTTCTCCTCCCGGAAGAAAATCATTATAATATGTACCTGCTGCAATTTTACCATTAGCCATTACAGAAAAATCAATTAACTCATTTTCTTTATTTTCATTTACTAATCTTGTAGATTCTTCTTCTGCAATTTTATATTTTTCTTCACTTAAAAACTTTTTACCCTCTGATGGAATATCACAAGGAGCAAGAAGTACAATCTTTTTAATATTCTCATCTTTTTTCTTATTGTAATAATATAATACTTTATTACAACCATAACTATGTCCTTCAAGTATAATTTCAGTATAGCCTTTTTCTTTAACCCATTTTACTACACCATCAATATCTAATATACAATCTTTAAATCTTTCTAAACTTCCACCAATAATAGTAAAGTCATTACCTTTAAGTAGTTCTGTTATAAAATCCCTACCTCTATTATTAAATGTTAGAAAAGCATAGTTTTTATCTGTATAAGTTTTTGCAAGTATATCTAAAAATCTGTTTTCATAGAAATTGCCATTTAATCCGTGAATGTGGATTACCACTTTATTAGTATCGCTACTTGGTGTATATAAAATACCTGGTTGTTCTATTTGGTCAATAGAGTTAATTCTAACTAATTCTTGTTTCATATTACTTTTCCTCCTTAAAAGTTTTCCATCCATAAAAATTATACTATAAAAGCATTAAATATTCTAGTTTTTACCTTGTATTTATTTAAAAAATCAGTAATAAGTGATATAATAAGAAACAAATTTAAGAACGGAGGAATAATATATGGATAATAGAATATCTATAACAATTAAAATAATTTTGCAAATAGCTTTAGGAATAGTACTTTTTAATATGGTAAAGATATTTATGCCAATATTATCTAAAATAGAATATTATTATTATTTTATAATAATTGGTGCAATAGTACTGTTTCACATAAATAATATTTTTATATTGTTTAAAAAGGCAACTGACAAACAAATAAAACTTTTTAATATTTATTATATAAACTATTCAAAAGTATTCGAAATCTGTATGTTAATTAATAATAAAAGGAAAGAAAAAGAAGAATTTAGCTTCCGAGACGAATATTTTAACAAATATTCTATTGGTGCTACTGGCAAAATAACAAAGAATATAGGAGAAATAACCCCGAATATTTTAAATGAAAATTCAAATACTAAAACTTACGAATACAAAGAACTACAAGAAATTAAAAATACTAATTCTACCTATTTAAGTGAAATAATAGATGTATGTAAAGATTTTACTCCTGAAAATATTAGAAATGGCGATTTAGTAAAAATCGATGATGTTCAATTAGAAATTACTAATAAACCTGAAATTGCTCAAATAAATTCAATGATTGCAGGAGCATTTAAAGATAATACCATATCTGCTGATTCTGATGGACAAACATTTAACATTAATATCAATGCAATAACTAATATTTTATTAAAAGATTACAAATATAGTTTAATAGGAAAAAATCCAAATGGAAAGAAATTTTATATAAGTATCCCTATAAAAGCAGAAAAAGAGTTTGAAAATGAATATTCCATATATGATTTAGAAATAGGCAAAGTTAATATTATAGGTATTTATAGAACTGCAAACTATGAATACAAAAATATAAATACTTTTAAGTATCTTCAAGAAATAGGAGAAAGCGAATCATCGATGGGAAATGAACTATTAAAATCAAATACTCAAAGTACAAATAAAAATGAGAAAAAAGAACAAGAAAATTTACCATATATAGACTTAATTGCAATAATTCAAGATTTAGATATGAAAGAGGATGAAAGCAATGAATAATCCACTAATCATTTATTCATACACAACGGATAGATTGAAAGAATTTAAAGATGAGAAAAAAGAAAATGATATTATAATCACTGCATTAAATATACTAGAAAAAGAAAAAACAGATTTTTCTAATGATAATAACATATACATTGACATTACTAATCTCTATAAAAGCACTCAAGACAACCCATTATCTGTGGAAAAAGTTATTAGCGAGGTCAATAAAAATAAAAATTGGCACATTATAATTAATTATAACTCATTAACAAGATTTAGAAGCGATTTTGGCCAATATATTGACGATGTAATACCAATTAACAATATATATAAAAATGATGACGAATCAGATGCAGATTTTAGTAATCTTACTAATGAACAAATTGAGAAGTTAGAAAAGAATTTAGAAGAAAGATTATACGGACATAAGCAGTTTAAAAATGATCTAGTTAGATACATAAAAAATTATTCTATCCTTTATAATCTTGGAGAAATTAAAATTATGTCGTTATTGATTTGTGGAGACTCTGGAATAGGAAAAACCGAATTAGCAAGAATAATACATGAAACATTTTACAAGGATAGTAAAATTATTAAAATAAATCTTGGAAATTATAAAACTCAAGGTGCGCTTAATAGCTTGATAGGATCACCCAAAGGATATTATGGGAGTGAACGTGGTGGCGAATTATCAAACAAAATCAAAAATAGTGATTCAAAAGTTATACTAATTGATGAATTTGAAAAAGCAGACAATGATATTTTTAATTTCTTTTATGAACTATTAGAAGATGGCAAATTTACAGATTTAAATGAAAATGAATTTGATTTAAGGGGATACTTAATCATTTTTACAACTAATTTAAGTGAAAATAATTATAAAAAAGTTATTCCGGAGCCTTTATTATCGAGATTTACTATGAAAGCATTATTTCAACAATTAGATTATCCTACAAAAAATAAATATGTTAGGGATAAAGCAGAAAAATTAGTAAATACATATAATGAAAAATATAATAAAAATATTAATTATCATGATGTTATAAAATTAATTGATGAAAATAAAATTAAAACTATTAAAAACTTTCGATATTTAAATAGGCTTGTTCAAGATGCTTTAATCTCTATAATAGGAGAAGAAAGTTAGCAAAATATATTGATTTTTAAAAATAATTAATATATAATTTATCTAGTTGATTTAATCAAACAACTTTGGGAGTATAATTTTTCGAATATAAGTAAAGTTATTGCTCCAGATTGATAGGAAACTCGAACTTTTCGAGTTTAAGTAATAAATGCTAACTAGAAATAGTTAGTTTTTTTG
>CAKOMC010000066.1 GCA_934096535.1 uncultured Bacilli bacterium
TAATGAGTTCTAATTTTTAAGTGTTTTAAATTTTATATTTATAATTGATAATATATTATTTATTTGCTTTCTTTTCTCTTTTATAAATAAATTTGATATAAATAACTAAATAGATGAAAGCTAGTAAGAAACCACCAATAACATCAGAAGCGTAATGAACACCTAAGTAAATTCGACTTAGACCGATTAAAAGAATAATAAAACTTAACAAAGCCATTAAACCGTATTTAAGAGGCTTTTTTAGGTCGGTGTGATATAAATAATAAATTAGAAAACCATAGAAGGCAAAAGATACCATGGAGTGTCCTGAGGGAAAACTAAAACCGTTTTCAATAATTAAGTTTATATCAATGGGTCTATCTCTTCTGATAATACTCTTCACGATAAAATTACTTAGAAAGACACTTATTAAGTTAATAGTAAAATACTTATTAAAACTTTTATCTTTATTAAATAAATAAAAGATTATAATAATTGGTACCATGACTGTGTAATTACCAAGTTCCGTTACTATTTTAAAAAATTTAGTAGTGTTTGGGTTTATTAAATTTTTTACATGGTTATAAATAAAATTATCAAAAGTACTAATAGAATCAGCGTTTATAAGTTTTATTATATATAAAAATAGGAACAAACATAATATTAAAATTATCCATATTAAATATTTATTTATAAATTCTTTTATCTTTTTCATAATATCACTACAATAAGTATAACACATTAAGACTATATTATGTTAAAATCTTAAGTAGATGTAATTGGAGTGATTATAATATTTATGAAAAAGGTTTTAATTACAGGAGCTACTAGTGGAATAGGGTATGCTACTTTAGGTGATTTAGTAGATAAATACGAAGTTATTTTTACCTATTGTCATAATGAAGAAAAGGCCTTAGAAATAGCCGATAAGTATCATATTAAAGGGTATTATTTAGATTTGGAATCAAAAGAAAGTATTGAACAGCTAGTGGATAATATTGATAATATTGATATTTTAATTAATAATGCGGCGATAGCGTTAGATAATTCTTTTGAGGATAAAACTTATGAAGAATTTAGTAAGGTAATAGGGGTTAATTTGACGGGAACTTATTATTTGACAAAGTTATTAAGTAAAAAGATAAATAAGGGCGGAAATATTTTATTTATTAGTAGTACTAATGGAATAGATACGCCTTATATTGAATCAATTGATTATGATGCTAGTAAAGCGGGGGTTATTTCTTTAATGCATAATTTTGCTTCTGTTTTAGCACCTATCCGGGTAAATGCAATAGCTCCCGGTTGGGTTGATACCGAAATGAATGTTTGTTTAGGGGATAAGTTTAGAAAAAAGGAAGAAGAAAAAATATTACTTAAGAGATTTGCTAGTCCTAAAGAGATAAGTAAAGTAATTGAATTTGTTATTAGTGATGATGCTAGTTATATAAATAATACGGTAATTAGAGTAGATGGCGGTGTAGATAATGGATAAATTATTAGAATTAGTAGAAAAATTTGAAAATGAAAATACGGAGCTTTTTAAAAAAATAGATGAAATCAGTTTTATTAATAGTAAGAAAGTTTTAAAAGCTTTTAAGAATAATAATGTTAATGAAAGTGATTTTGCAGGTACCAATGGTTATGGTTATGATGATACTGGTCGTGATAAAATTGAACGAGTTTTTGCTGATATTTTAGGCGGCGAGGATGCTTTAGTTCGTCCGCAATTAATAAGTGGAACTCATGCTCTAACGGTATGTTTTTTTGGCTTACTTAGACCAGGAGATACTCTTTTATCTATTAATGGTAAACCTTATGATACCTTAGATGAAGTTATAGGTATTAGAGAAAATCCTAGTAGTTTAAAAGCCTTTAAGGTTAATTATGATCAAATTGATTTAGTAAATAATGATCTTGACTATGCTAAAATTACGGAATATTTATGCAATCATAAAGTAAAAGTAATTGAAATTCAACGCAGTGTTGGCTATGCTAATAGAGATACTTTAAGTATTGAAAAAATAGCTAAAGTTTGTAAGAGTATTAAAGAGGTAAGTCCTGAAACTATTATTATGGTTGATAATTGTTACTGTGAATTTGTAAGCACGAAAGAACCAGTAGAAGTTGGCGCTGATATCATGGTTGGTTCTTTAATTAAAAATTTAGGGGCTGGTATTGCTAGTACGGGAGCTTATATAGTCGGGAGAAGAGATTTAGTCAATCTTTGTAGCGAACGCTTAACGGCACCAGGTGAAGGAAAAGAAATTGGACCATCATTAGGGATTAATCGTTCCTTCTTACAAGGAATTTATATGGCTCCTGAAGCTGTTAAAAGCAGTATTAAAACAGGGATGTTAGCAAGTTACTTACTAGAAAATTTAGGATACGAAGTATATCCTAAATATAATGAAATTAGAAGTGATATTGTAACCAGAATTATTTTTAAAGATAAGGAAAAATTAATAAAATTTGTTCAAGGTATCCAAGGATCGAGTGCTGTAGATAGTAATGTTTTACCAATTCCCGTTGCAACTCCTGGGTATGATGATGAAATAATTATGGCTAGTGGTTCTTTTACTCAAGGTTCTTCAATTGAAATTAGCTGTGATGGTCCCGTTAGAAGTCCTTATATTGCTTATTTACAAGGTGGTATTACTTATGATTATGGTAAAATGGCTATTTTAAATGCAATTCAAAATATTTTAGATAATAATAACTAATTTGGAAATCTTTGTTATTAGAACTTTTAAAAAAAGAATGAAATATGTTAGAATAAAATAGAAAGAAATAAAAGAAAGTGGGATTAGTGTGAACGATATCGAATTACCAAAAATTAAAGAAGAAAAAAAGGAAGTAAAAGAGGTTAAACCTTTAACTTTTAAAGAATTAATAAAAGAAATATTTACTTTTTTAACTCATACTGATTTAATAAATATTATTGTTTTTATCTTTGAGTTATTAATTATAGCTTTAGTAATTATTGTCTTTAAATTTCCAATTGAATTAATAATTGATTTTGGACCTAAGTTATTTAATTTTATAACTGACAGTAAAGTTTTAGGCTTAATGCTAAATATTTGGACCCTTATTTTTAATATAGTATATACTATTGGGGGTATTTATACTTATATTAAAATATGTGAAGTAAGATTTGCTAACTTAAGTAAGAGAAAGTAATTGCTTAATAAGTAAATCTTTTTTTATTGGTAATGATTTATTTTAAATAAAGGCTCAGTTTTTAATAAAAGTATGGTATTATCTTCAATAAGAAGGAAAAAATATGTATGTCTAAAAAATATAAATATTGGGAAATAATTAAATCCTGGCAAGCACTAAATATTAATGATATTGCAAAATTGGCAATAATTCTTAACAATTTTCAAATACTTTTTACTTATAATTCTTGTACTATTGAAGGTAATAATATTGATTATTATAATGTAAGAGAAATATTTGAAAATGGAAAAGTTATTAATTTCACTGGCGATTTGAAAACTTTATATGAAATTGCAAGTCAAAAAGATTGTGCTGCATATCTTTTAGATAAAATAATTAGTAAAGAACCTCTAAGCATCGAGTTGATTAAAAAAATTCATAAGTTGCTTACTAAAGATACTTATGATGAAATAAGATACAATAAAAATATGGAGCGACCAGGAGAGTATAAAAAACATGACTATGTTACTGGAAGAAATGAAGTTGGTTCAAATGTGGAAAATGTTGCTGGTGATATGCAAGATTTAGTAACAGACGTTAATAACATTAGCACTAATGATAGTGAGAATGTAATAAAAATAGCAGCTTATTTTCATAACGTGTTAGAAGAAATATATCCTTTTGTGGACTGTAATGGGCGTTTAGGTAGAACACTTGCTAATTACATTTTAATGACACATGATTTACCATCAATAATTATTTATAATGAAGATAAAAAATATTATTATGCAGCTTTAGAAAAATTTGATGAAGAACAAGATTTATCGTCAATGGTTGAACTCTTTAAATACGAAATGGAAAAAACTTGGAAAGTAATTTTAGATAATTATGATAATGTAAAAAAAGTTAATAGTAAATTAGAAAATTATTTAAATAATTAAATTATACATAAACAATATTTAAGATTTATTAAATTTAGTGAGTCTTAATTATTGTTTTTTTTGTATAAAAACACCATTTTTTGGTCATACTAATGACTTAAAAAAATTCATAGAGCTTAAAACTCTATGAAA
>CAKOMC010000067.1 GCA_934096535.1 uncultured Bacilli bacterium
CTTAAATGGTAGTAAATTAACTTTAATTTATAAGGGAGTTTCAAAATGGTATAATCCTATTGCCAAAGAAAGTACTATTAAAAAGGAAGCCCTAACTAGTTAGGACTTTTTTGTTTAAAATTTAAAAAAATGTTAATAATAAGAAAGAAGGAGAATAATTAATTAAAGTAAGTAGTAGTTTAATTAATTAAACGAAGAATATGGAATATAAAAACTATAAACACGATACTTATACACTTTATACGATAAAAACCGATAAGTTTAAGACTTGTCATATGGAAATAATATTTAAAAATAAGATAAATAAAGAAGAGATTACTATTTTAAATCTTTTAGGAACTTATTTAGCATATACATCCCAAAAATATCCGAAGCGTCGTAATGTTATTGAAGCTTTAGAAGATTTATATGATACGAATTTTTATGAGACTAATGCTAGAGTAGGAAAAAATATCTTTGCTTCCTTTATTATGGATTTTTTAGAACCTACTTATTGTGAAAAGGACTTTTTAGATCAAGTACTTTCTTTTCCTTTTGAATTTATTTTTAATCCTAATTTTAAAAATACCGTTCCTGATAAGAAAATATTTGATGTTATTGTAAATATGGTTAAAAGTACTATAATGAGTAGTAAAGATAGTCCCACTAATTATGCTTTTAAGCAAGCTTTTAAGACTTTGGGTGAAGATAATCCGGCGGGATTTGATATGAATGGCGATATAGATATTTTAAGAAGGATAACACCAGAAGATTTATATAGTTATTATCAAAGATTTTTGAAAGAATTTAGTTGTGATATTTATATTATTGGTAACTTAGATATGGAATATGTTGATATGAAGATAAAAGAGTTTTATAAGAATAACTATGTGGCCCCAGAAGTTACAGATTATTTTATAAATTATCCTTTAAATCGTAAGGTTACTTATAAATGTGAGATGGGACCTTATGAGCAATCCTCATTTATTATGCTTTATAAGACAGATATGTTAACTGATAAAGAAAAAAATTATGTTATTCATTATTTCAATTCAATATTTGGCAGTGGTTCTTTAAATAATAAATTAAATCAGTATTTAAGAGAAGAAAATGGTTTGTGTTATAGTACATATAGTCTTTATCAGAAGATTGATAACTTGTTTATTGTATATGCGGGCATTGATGCAGAAAATAAAGATGCTTGTGTTAGAATAGTTAAAAAAGCTTTAAAAGAAATGCAACAAGGAAACTTTACCGAGGAAGAAATTACATTTGCTAAAGAAAACTTAATTAATCAAATTAAAATGAGTTATGATACCCAGACGAGTATTTTAGACAACTATGCATTTCATAATTTAATTGGTTCACCACTTTTAAATGTCCGTATTAAAGAAATTGAAAATGTTACAAAAGAAGAAATTGTAGAATTAGCTAAGAAAATTAAATTAAATTCTATCTATTTATTGGGAGGTACTAATGCTAAAGAAAATCAAGATAAATAAATATAATGAAACTGTTTATTATGAAAAACTAGATAATGGATTAGAGGTCTATATGTGGCCAAATGAGAATGTTAATAGTTATTATGCTACTTTATCAGTTAAATATGGTAGTGTGGATACAAATTTTAAAATAAAAAATAAAACTTATGAAGTATCGAAAGGCATTGCTCACTTTTTAGAACATGTTAAATTTAATGAGGGACCAAATAAGACTGCTCATGAATATTTTAATAAATTAGGCTCTTCTATTAATGCTTTTACGACTTTCGATTATACTTCCTATGAGGTAACAGCATCAAATAAGATAAAAGAAAATATTACTCATTTACTTGATTATGTCCAAAGACCTTATTTTACTAAAGAGCTGATTGAAAAAGAAAGGAAGATTATTCTATCAGAAGTTAAGATGGGCAAGAATAACCCTTATCAAGTGTTGTATTATACTTTAAATGGTACCGTGTTTTCTAATGATAATCATCGTAATTATGTTACTGGGGATATCGATGATGTAAAAAATATTAGTTTAGATGAAATAAATTTAGTTTATAATACTTTTTATCACCCAAGTAATATGTTTCTAACGATTACAGGTAATTTTGATCCAGAATATTTAAGCGTTGTGATTAAAGAAAATCAAAATAAAAAAGAATTTCCTAAGTATTTAGAGCCAGAAAAAATTAAGCAAAAAGAGCCAGAGCGAGTGGCGGTTAGAGGAATCGATATTGGGGGAAATATTGCTTTACCTAAGTTAAAATTAGCTTATAAAATAAAAAAAGATAAATTGGGTAATTTATCTGATTTAGAAAAACTATTATATGTTAGAATTATTTTAAATGCTAATTTTGGAACTACTAGTGAATTAAAAGAAAAGTTATTGGAAAGTAACTTGGTAACTAAATTAGGAACAATGGCCACAATAGTAGGGGAGTATTTAGAGATTGTTATTAGTGCCGAGACAATGTATCCTAATGAGATAACGAAAATTTTACAAGAGACCTATAGTAATATGGATATTACTAAGAAGCGTTTAGAAAGAAGAATTCGTTGTAATATAGCTGATTTTATTTATGGTTTGGATGATATTGAATATACCAATACAGTTATTCAAGATAATATAATTATGTATGGTAAAATAATTACCAATACATATGATGTCATTAAAAATTTAAATGTAGAAACAGCTTTAAAGGTTATAAAAGATATTCAGACCGAAAATAACTGTTTTGTAATTATGCATCCATTAAAAGAAGAAAAACAGCCTTTAGAAGATTAAAGGTTGTTTTTGAAATTTTAGAGTAAAGTTTTTAATCATAATTATTAGAATTTTTATTTAAGAAATTTGTAAAAAAATATTCTTTATGATAGAATATTTGCAACTTAAGAAAGAAGTTTATGTATGATAAAAACATTGTTAGAACAAATTAAAGAAGGTATCAGATTAAGAAAATATAATGAATTAAGACAAAAGTATTTAAAAAAATTCATTTGTAATATTGGACGAATTATAGAGGAAGAAAATAGAATAATATGTTATGTTGATCAAAAATCTCTTGAAAAATATAGAGGTGATGATCCATGTTATAGTTTACGACTTAACGGTATGACAATGGCCAGAGAAGAAATAGCTGAAAAATTTAACTTTAATAAGCCTGTATATTATATTTTTGCTAATATTTCATTTAACAAAGCCATAAAAATGTCATCTGATTGTGCACAAGTTGTATTTAAGAATTGCTCATTTAATAAAAATGTTGGGATATTATGGGGAGATGAGATTACTTTTGAAAATAATAAGTTCAAAGATCGTTGTAATGTTTATTTTTATGGAAAATGTTTTTTAACTGCTAATAATGTTAAAAAAATTTCTTTTATAAATGAAAATTTTATGAATGGATGCGAGTTAAAAGAATACGGTAATCCTTTATTTGGAATGAGGATAGACGCTGGAGTAGTGGAAATTATTAATTCAGAAATAAATGCTGAAGCTCCAGCTGCTATAAATATTAAAGCAAAAAAGTTAAGAATAAAAAATTCTAAACTTCAGTCTCCTGAAATTTATATTGACTCACAAAGTATTGAATTTGATGGCACAATGCAAGCTAGTGATGGTGTAATGATAGAAAATGCTAATTACGATTTTTCAGGGAGTGTAATGGCACCGATAATCTTATATAATGGAATAGATTTGGCAAATAAAATAAATAGTACATGCAATATAACAGCAGATGTAGTTGCATTGGCAGAGGCACGAAAAGAATTTGGCGAAAAATTAAAAATTGTGAGCGATTATTGCCAACAGATAAATGCTAGAAAAATGCAAGTTGTTCAGAATAATTTAAATAACAGAAGTGTTTTAAGAACTTTAAAGAAAAAATGATTATAACTATATGTTGAAATGGATATCGTTTTCTTGAGTATAAGAAACTTTAATTCATATCAAAAGTTAATAATCATTTTTTTGATTTATAAAATCTGTTTATTGAGGTTTTAATAATATATCTGCACTATAGTCATTTTTAGTTATTATTTTTAAGAATATTATTAGTTTGGACTATTTAAGATGAATTTATTCAATAAAAAAACACCTAATAATCGGTGTTTTGCATGTCAATTTTGGAGCCCTTATGGTTCTGGTAAAACAACCATTAAAAGCAACAATTTATAGGTAGTAATAACTACTAACTAAAATT
>CAKOMC010000068.1 GCA_934096535.1 uncultured Bacilli bacterium
TGCCACCCATTCTATACAGGTTCACAAGCTCGTGCAAAGAAGACTGGTTCAGTAGAAAAATTCAACCGTAAATACGGCTTTAATCAAGACGAAACAAAAACTGCATAATTGCAGTTTTTTTGTTATAATAAAGATGGAGTTGATTAAATGACACATCAAAATTTATATAAAGTTGCTAAAACCTTATCAAGTCGTACCAATATCAAAACCATTCGCATTATAAACGATTATCTTCACTGTCATTATAAATATCATATCAATCTTTTGGAGTACCAATTATTTGCTTGCTATAAAATGAGTGATAATGATAAAAGTAATTTACTCAACCTTAAAGATAATCTAAAATTAATTAAAACTTATAATAATCAGTCTTTAAAGGAAATAACTGAATCTCGTCATAAATTCAATAAGAAATTTTATCCCTTTCTTAACTATAAATGGTTAGAATTAAATGGCGATAATATAACTGATTTTTATGATTTTATCCAAAACAAAAATTATATTTATGCAAAATATGACTTAAAATCGAAAAATGATACTAAAAAAATCAAAATAGATTTAAAAAATTATACTACTGTTTATAACGATTTATATTTAAGTAAAATGACTATTTTAGAAAGTGCTATTAAACAAGACGAAGTATTAGATAGATTAAATCCTAACAACTTATCGTTTATTCGCTTTATAACTTTTAAAGACGACATAATATTTTCCTACTTAGTTACTAGTAAAGAGGATTACGAGGTAACAGCAAGTAATCAAATAATTGCTTCAATCAACTTAGATACTGGCCTTATTGATTCCCCATTTTATGACCTTGCTAAGAATATTTATGAAGAGCACCCTTTAACCAAATCCCCCCTACTTTGGCTTACTATTCCTAAATGGCCTAGAACTTTAAGACTGGTTAATCGTATAAAAAATACTATTTCTGATAATAAATATTTACAAATAGATATAGTAATGACTAAAGATGGACCAAGTTTAAAAGATATCTCTATTGCTCCTAATTATCAAGAATTTCAGTTACTAAGTTTATTAAATCATCAAAAATTAATTAAAGATATGTTTAAGTAAAAAGTTTAAAATACATTTAGAAAAAATATGAAAAGTAAATAGATAACAATAAAAGTAAAAATAACTAAAATATAAAAAAGCAAACAAGTTAAAAACAAAACTAAATATAAAAATAATGAAAAGAAAGAAGAATAAAAAATGAAAATATATATTGCTTGCGACCATCGTGGTGTCGAATTAAAAGAAAAACTAATTAAAGATTTACAAACTAATTATGAAATAGTATTCTCTACCCTACCTAACTCCAGTGAAGATGACTATCCAGACTTTGCCTTTGACATTTGTACTAAAATGGCTAAAGAAAAAGACCTTGGTATCTTAATATGCGGTACTGGGATTGGGATTTCTATCGCTGCTAATAAGGTTAAAGGGATAAGATGTGCTAGAGTAAATAATCTTGAAGATGCTAAAAGTGCTAGAATCCATAATCATGCTAATGTAGTAGCTATTCCTGCTTCCTTAGATTATCTCTTAGCTTTAGAAATCATTAAAACCTTTTTGACAACCGAGCCTAGTAATGAAACTCGCCATGTAAGAAGAGTAAATAAAATCATAAGTTATGAAGAAGGAACATATAATGAATTATAAGACTCTGTTATATGCTATAACCCTTTTATTAAGTATGGTTGCTTTAAGTGGGGTTAATTTTGATAAGTTTATGAAAAGAAATAAACCCCTTGAAGCTAGAATGTTAGTCATAATATTTGGGATTGCTACTAGTTATCTAATAACCAATTTTATAACAGATTTTATGTCTTAAAACGCCTTTATCTTAAAAAAGCGTTATTCAAGGAGAACCTATGAAGAATAAAATCTTACTTAGCATTATTATAATCCTGTTACCTATTACCGCTTTTATGTTAAGTAAGCAAGTATCTCCTAAAAATCAGAATAATAGCAACCAAACTTCTCAAGACAAAGAAATCTATATTGATTTATTAATAAATAATGAAAAAAAGCAAATTCCTTTAGAAGAATATTTAGTAAGTGTAGTTGGAGCCGAAGTTCCAGCTCTTTTTGATATGGAAGCCTTAAAATCCCAAGCGGTGGCGAGTAGAACTTTTGCCCTTTATCAAGAAAATACTAGAGGTTATGTAACAACAGCTGATCAAGCTTACAATTCTTTAGAGGAACTGCAACAAAAATGGCAAGATAACTACTATACATATTTAAAAAGAATAACTGATGCGGTAAATATGACCAAAAATCAGGTAATAACTTATAATAAAAAGTTAATAAAATCTTACTTTTACGCAATGAGTAATGGCTATACTACTACATCTTTAAGTGTCTTTAATGAGACTTTACCATACTTAAATACGATTATGCCAACCTCTGATAACGAGACAAATACTAAATTTAAAGTTACAAAAAAAGTATCTAAAGATGAGTTTTGTAAGACTCTAAATATTGATTGTGCCGCCTTAACCATAAATAATATTATAACTGATTATTCTAACCGAATAGAAACGCTATCTATTAATAAGAAGACATATACTGGTATCGAGATTAGAAAAATATTTGATTTGCGTTCGACGGATTTTACGATAACAGCTGAAAATAACGATATTATTTTTACCACGAAAGGTTATGGTCATGGGGTTGGCATGAGTCAATATGGTGCGAATGCTATGGCTAAGGAAGGTTCTAGTTACAAAGATATTTTGGAGTATTATTACCAAGGGGTAACTATTGAAGAGTATAAAATATAAATTTATATTCTTTTTTTTAGGGTTTATAAAATTATTATTACTTCCCACCCTCCACTCCCAGAATAGTATAATTTATAAAAAAAGAAGACATTTCTTGTCCTAAAAGTTATCATAGCTCCAACTAGTTTTAACAATAGCCATTAGGGCAATTAACAAAAATTGTAAATTAAATGTATAAAATCATCTTTTTAGTTCACACTTTCTAATAGAAAGGTGAATTTATGAAAAGAAGAAGAAGATTAAGAAAATATGTTATCCCAACAATATGCCTAATGTTAGTATGTACAATTCTATTTAGTAGTTATAAAATGTATCAAATTTTAACAGCTGGTGTTCCCGTAGTTAACCCTACTCCTAAAGATAATACTAGTGAGGTAAATAATACTCATGATGATACTAATATAACGCCAACAGTAAGTGTAACCAAAACTATCATAAGACCTTATACCAGTACTGATGTGAGTGCTACCATTCCATATTATAATATTGATGGTACGAACGATGAACAGGCTGCTGCCTTAATTTATTATGAAGGTATTTACATGCAAAATACTGGCGTTTTATATACTTCTAATAATGCCTTTGATGTCGTATCAATCTTGGATGGTACTGTAAAAAACATTAAAGAAGATAGTCTAATGGGAAATATTGTTGAAATTGAACATACTAATAATTTAACAACTGTTTATCAAAGTTTAGGCGAAGTCAAAGTCAAAGTTGGTGATACGGTAAAACAAGGCGATATAATTGCTACTAGCGGTCAAAATAAAATAACAACCGATACAAGTAATGCTCTTCACTTTGAAGTATTCTATAAAGGTGAAGTCTTTAATCCAGAAGAATTCTATTTACTTGATTATACTGAAGTAATGAATAATGACTAAGTTAATTATCTATATTAATGATAATGAAATTCAAATTATTAAAGATAAAATAATTACTTTTACTTCTCCTAGTATAA
>CAKOMC010000069.1 GCA_934096535.1 uncultured Bacilli bacterium
TCTAATATCTTCATCTTAAGACCTCTCTTTCAATATAGTAAGTGGGGAAAATCTTTGAATACTTATCATAGAAGATAACCCACTGATAAAAGTTAATACTAATCCTATCCCCAGTAATTCTAATATTACTATGTAATTTACCACCGTATTCATTTCATCTATTTGTTTTACTTGAACACCCGTATTAAATTTCCTATCAATATCCCCGCGTCCAAAGTTATTATTTTGTTCTTCTTTAGAGTTTTCTGTTTCGGTAATTTCACTTTGCAATAAGTAATTACCAACACTTTTCGCCGAAACGCCTCAAATTACCGCCCCAACGCTAAGGGATACTAATGATACCATTAAAAGTTCCGCAAGAAATTGCATAGTTAATTTAAATTTACTTAAACCTACTGTTCTAAATACACCTATCTCATATTTTCTTTCTCTAATATTAATCATATTAACTATAAGTAAGACAATAGCCGATATAATTAAAGTAATAATTAAGAAAGTGGTAGCAAACTTACTAACATTTTCAATTGATTTAGTAGCACTTTCTATTTCTTCTAAATTAGTGGTCAAGGTATAATATTCATTTAAACCTTTTTCTTGTAGTTCCGCTTGAAATTTCTCAATGGCTTCTTCATCTTTAATAATAAACGAGGGCGTAATATTAGTAACTAAAGCATCATCATCTAGTACTAATTTACTTACTACTTGCGAACCTGTAATAATAGTATTAACACTCTTTGAATACATACTCTGCGTATTTTCTTGTTCAGAATTATCTTCATAAATACCAACTACTGTAAATTCATAGTTTTCTTTAGTTGTACTATTTTTCAATTTAATGGTATCGCCAACATTAATTTCATTTAATTTAGCCAACTCAGAGTTAATAACACACTCAAAATCCTCAAAGTTACTTATCATTTGTCCATCAGTAATTTTATAAGTACCACTGGTAAATTCCGTCATGGCATCATACGAAGAATAACCATCTATTTCAAAAGCACCAGTTAAAGCTCTGTTAATCCCAAATTTTTCGGTTCTTTTAGTAATAGTTATTGTTGTATTTTTCTCGGTAGTTGTTCCAAAGTTCTCACCACCCATTGGTGGTCTATTCCCTGAATTAGACTTTTTAGTCGTCGTAGTAGTTTGTTTATCTTCAACTTCATATTCATAAGTATCAGTAGCCTTAGTTAAAGTATCACTATCTAAAGATGTGGCATAAACATAATAATATCCTTTTAAATAATCACTATTTCCATAATTATTAATGCTATCAATAGTAAGGGTCTCAACATTATTAAAAGCCTCTATATTATCTTTAGTAGCGTCCTCTCCTCCTTTAAAATTTCCCATCAAAAATTGTCTATCAAACGATATACTTCCTACTATATCATTTGCATTCTGATATTCTTCTACTGTCATATTAGCGGTATTTCTTATAGCTAAAGCAATCGTACAAGCGCAAGCAATAACCGTTATAATAATCCCAATAAGTATGTTTCTCACTTTATTTCTTGATATCGAAATAAAAGCATTCTTTATTATATACATAAATCCTCCTTCAATAAAATCAATTATATTGAAGAAACATTAAATGAAAATTAAAAAAGCAATAACAAATTCTAAATAATTCATTATTACTCTTTAACAATATATTATGTGGTCTATTATTTTATCAAATCATCAATAATATCTTAAACAAATTTGTTGATGAAAGCTAAAGCTAAAAAAGTACACTAAAATTAAATGTACATTTTCTTATCTATTTATTGTTTAAATTGTTTTTATAATATTCATTTAAAACATGGTCAATAATATCCATTCTTCCTCTTCTGGAAGCCACTTGAACAACATCAAATCCGGGTCTGCGATTTCCTTCTATCACAACGGGTCCCTTATCAGTAACCGCAATATCCCAACCAACTACTAATATTTTATCACTTTCTAAAGAAGCCTGTTTTACCAATTCCTTTACTTCTTTAAAATAAGGGACTTCAAAACCTACAAACTTTACCTGAGAAACTGGGTGTTTATCATACTCATTTAAATCCTTATCTAAGGCCGGATATTTAAGTTTTCCCGTTTCTAAATCTATTTCTGTTGCCATACCACCAGCATGAAAATTATCAACAGGATTAATTCCATTGCCAATTCTTAAACCAGCCCATAATATTTCAGGAGTCCCACCATTATTAAAAGTCATTATTCTAATTGTATTACATGAAGCCTTACACAATCTATCTAATTCTTTATGTTGTTTTACCACTTCTTCTAAGAAAATACGATTATTTTTACATTCTTCGTAATAATCTTCAACATTCTTAATATCTTTGCTATAAACCTTTTTTACTTCGGCTCCACCTAAACCATCATATGGTTTACTCATAAAAAATTCATGATTTTTAATAAATTTCTTTACCTCTTCAAAACTATCTTTCTCAGGTACTACAAAATCTCTTTTAGTATATTTTTTAAAATCAGCTAAAAAATCCGGTTTAATAGTATATCTTTTTTTATAAGCACTGGGACTTACTATCTCATAAAACTTATCTTGAATTTTTATACCAGCATAAGTTTTTCTTTCTTTTTTACTCTTCTTATAAAATTCATAATTTAAATAATCAGTTAAACCTATTCCATACTTGATAATACTATAATAAGTATCAAATAACATTAATGGATAACTTTTATTTTCTTTCTTTGCAATATTTTTTAATTTTTGTTTAAAGCCCTTATAATTAGCACTAAAAACATATGAATAAAATGCCATAATTTACCCTATAAACTTCCTAATACTATATTTTTATATAATACCATTTAATTTTAGCACAATTTTTTTATTTGAGCATTATTTAAAAAAAAATACACTAACTAAAGTGTACTTTAAAATTTTACTTATTTTCTTTCTTATCTTCTTTAAAAGTTTCTTTTAATACGGTACCGGCTGTAACTAAATTTTGTAAATCACTTGGTACTATTATCTTAGTTGCATTACCATTAGCAACCTCTACCATGGCATCATAACTCTTAAGTTTTAGAACATTTTCATCTACATCTGCTGATTTTAATAACTTTAAGGCATCGGCTTTCGCTGCCGAAACTTTTAAAATAGCTTGTGCTTCACCTTCCGCCTCACGAATATGTGTTTCTCTTTTCGCATCGGCTCTTAAAATCGCACTTTCTTTTTCACCTTCGGCAATTAGAATTGCGGCCTTTTTCTCTCCCTCAGCTTGTAAAATTTTCTCGCGTCTTTCACGCTCAGCTCGCATTTGTTTTTCCATGGCTTCTTGAATATCTCTTGGGGGAATAATATTCTTAACTTCAACACGGTTAACTTTTATTCCCCACGGATCAGTTGCTTCATCTAAGATTGCTCTCATTTTAGAATTAATAATATCGCGACTCGTTAAAGTTTGGTCTAATTCTAACTCGCCAATGATATTTCTTAAAGTTGTTGCCGTCAAATTTTCGATTGCATTTACTGGATTTTCAACTCCATAAGTATATAATTTTGGATCGGTAATTTGAAAATAAACAACCGTATCAATTTGCATAGTAACATTATCTTTCGTAATAACTGGTTGAGGTGCAAAATC
>CAKOMC010000070.1 GCA_934096535.1 uncultured Bacilli bacterium
TTCACACTTAAATTATTTTCTAGTAGGAAGAAAGAACTCGCTATATTCTTGTACTTTGCTGTTTAAAGCTCGAAATGGTCTTGATTTTTCAAAAAGTTCTTCCTTTGATTTTCTAACGTTTACTTGATATTGGTATTTTAAAATAAGATATGTAGCATATCGAAACGCCGGAATATTAACATTCTTCATCTTAATAATTTCGGCTTTAATCTCTCCATCAGTCATTTCTAAAATACTTCCATATAATCTTAAGGCATTATCATAATCACTACTAGATAATCTTCTTAAAATCACTTTCTCTATGGAGCCTGTTAAATATTTTTGAACTAATTTACAATCAGCATCATCAGCCTTTCCTTTAGAATATCTTTTCAAAGCTTTAAGAAGACTTAATTCTTCCTGATAGACATTTAAAATTTTTCTTTCTTCATAACTAACATATTTCATGCCTTTTAATAGTTCTAGTAATTCTTTATCTTCATTATTTATATATGAAAGCCAGTAAATCCATTCTTTAATAAGTTTGTCTTTGGTTTCAAAAATTTCTAAATCAGTTTTATCGTCCAAACCAACTTTCTTTATTTCATCAATCATAATATTATCTTTACTTATACGATTTATAATTTAGAAAACCATAAATACAAGTACCTTTCTTAATTAAATACTACTCTTCAAAATCACACTCTGAGTTAGAACAAGCAATTTTTTTACCCTTGTTAACTAAAATACTATTGCATTTTGGACAGAACCTATTAATTGGTTCATACCAACTAGCAAAATCACATTTAGGATAATTAGAGCACCCATAAAAGTCTTTACCTTTTCTTGTTTTCTTAAGAAGTATCTTACCTTCACATTTAGGACAATCCATAATTTCAATCTGAACCGGTTTTTCTTTCTTAATATATTTACAAGTAGGATAATTAGAACAAGCCGTAAATTTACCAAAGCGACCATTTCTAACTACTAAAGGACTATTACATTCTGGACATAACTCTCCCGTTTCTTCAGCTGGTTTCTTTTCCATATGATGAAAAGCATCTTGAACAAGTGGTTCAAACTCACCATAAAATTTCTTTAAAAGTTCAATATTATTTAACTTATTATCAGCAATTAAATCTAAGTCTGTCTCCATATTAGCAGTATATTTAACATTAACTATCTTACTAAAATATTCTTGTAATTTATCTGTTGTTTCAATGCCGATATCCGTTGGTACAAACTTCTTATCTTCTAATGTTACATAACTTCTTGTTTTCAATGTATCAATAATTGTAGCATAAGTACTTGGTCTACCTATTCCTAAAGATTCTAATTCTTTAATTAAACTACTTTCCGTATATCTTGGGGCTGGTTTCGTAAAGTGTTGAGTTTTGGCTACATCATCTGTATTTAAAACCTCTCCTTCTTGTAGTTCTGGTAAAATAGTATCTTCTTGATCTTCATACTTAGCATAAACTTTTAAATAACCATCAAAAGTTAAAATAGAACCAGTTGTCTTAAATTTATAATCATTATTATCTAAAATAACCGTCGTGCTTTCGACTTTAGCATCAGCCATTAAACTAGATAAAGTCTTATAATAAATAATACTATATAATTTGTATTCATCAGGAGTTAAATAAGCCTTAAGACTTTCTGGGGTTCGATTTATCGAAGTTGGTCTAATACCTTCATGGGCATCTTGCATATTTTCGTCTTTTTTGCCAACTTTAACCGAACCAACATACTTTTTACCATAATTTTCTTCAATATATTGTAAGGTATCATTAATAAATATTGGCGACATACGAACTGAATCGGTACGCATATAAGTAATTAAACCAATTGTCTCACTGCCAATATCTATGCCTTCATATAGTTTTTGAGCCACTTTCATGGTCTTTGATGATGCAAAACCTAAACGATTAACGGCAGTTTGTTGTAAAGTTGAAGTTTTAAATATCGGTTTAGATGGTCTTTTCTTACTCTTTTTCGTAACGGATTCAATTTTATAATCTAATCCTAATTTATTAAGAATTTCATCAGCCGACCCTTCATTTTTAATTTCTAAATCTTTATCTTGATATTTAAAAAGTTCCGCATTAAAATCTTTAAAATTAGCGGTTATACTCCAATATTCTTCCGGAATAAAAGCCTTAATTTCGCGTTCACGGTCTACAATTAATTTTAGTGCAACCGATTGAACCCGACCAGCTGATTTACCACCAGTTTTAGACTGCATTAATTTAGATAATCTAAAGCCAATAATCCGGTCAAGCATTCTTCTCGTTTCTTGAGATTTTACTAAATTATCATCAATTTTTCTCGGATGTTTAAATGCTTCTATTACCGCAGGTTTGGTAATTTCATGAAATTCAATCCGATCATAATCTTTATCTTTTAATTTTAAAGTATCAAATAAATGCCATGAAATAGCCTCTCCTTCACGGTCGGGGTCGCTAGCAAGATAAATTCTATTTGCTTCTTTCGCATCTTTTTTTAATTCTTTAATAATACTAGATTTACCTTTAATAGCAACATAATCAGGTTTAAAATCATTTTCCACATCGATTCCTAAACCATATTTACCTTTGGTTGAAAGATCTCTAATATGTCCTTTACTAGATACCACTTTATAATCACTACCTAAGTATTTTTCAATTGTTTTACTTTTAGCAGGGGACTCTACTATTACTAAGTTTTTCTT
>CAKOMC010000071.1 GCA_934096535.1 uncultured Bacilli bacterium
GCTTTTAAGCGAAGCAGTAATAAGAGCCTTATAAGGCGTAAAATGAAAACCACCAGCTTAGCTGGTGGTTGATTTTTGCTATTTTAACTAATAAAATTATAATTTGAAATTAAGTGTAAATCTTATTTCTAATACTCACTTTGTTAATTTTGGGTTTTAAACGGTATTAATTTATCAAAGCTTATTGAAATCGAAATGTTTATAATATATTATAAAAATATGTTTTTGAGTGCTAAGCACATTTTGAAATATATTACATATTTTAGAGTTTTATAAAATTACACAAAAGAAAGAAGGAAAAATAGATATGTCTAAAAAATATTATAAAATAAGAGTAGATGATTTATTCAATATAAATTATTATGGGATTAAGGCAGATAATGCCACTCCAGCTCACCCCCAAAACTTTAAAAGTTTAGAATATTTATATAAAATCAGATATCCAAAACTTATGGAAAAAGCAGACAATTTAGCATATATGAATTACGCCGTCAAAGAACAAAATGAAATATCAAAAGGTGAAATGGACAAGTATAATGTTCCATATTATCTTTTAGTTACAGACACATGGTCAAATGGCTTCTTTGAGTATAAAGAACTACTAACTGGTTTAACAATTTTAATTCCATCAGAAATTTATGCTAAATCATCTGGATATCCTCTAAAATTAAGAGAAGAAATAATGCCAGAAGAATTAGCTTATTTATTCAATGATGATTATATAAGTAGAATAAGTAATTTGTTTGGAATTTTATTAAAAGATGAAGAAAAAAATAATATAAGATGCCAAATACTAAAAAAATAAAGTGTATTTATAGACGAATTTAAATGTGTTATTTTAAATAAAATATCTTCTAAGTAAAATAATTAAAACATAAATTTTAATATGAAAAAGTTTTTAATATTAAGTTTATGTTTTTTATTATCCTTAACTTGTGTAAGAGCATCCCTACCTTTAACTGGAAAAACTATAGTCTTGGACATTGGTCATGGTGGCGATGACCCTGGAACTAGTTATCAAAATGTTTTAGAAAAAGACATCAATTTGGCTATAGGTTTAGAATTAGAGAGTGAACTTTCTAAAAATGGTGCCAGTGTCATTTTAACCAGAGAAGGCGATTATGATTTAGCCAGTCCCAATGCTTACAGGAGGAAAAAAAGTGATTTTGATAATCGTATCGACTTAATTAACAAGTCTAATGCCAATGTTTACTTATCTATTCATATTAATTACTTAGAAAACTCATCATATTATGGCGGTCAAATATTCTACTATGGCGAAGAAAACAAAAAATTAGCCGAAGACCTCCAAGCCCAATTTAATAAAATAAGTTATCCTCGAAGTATTAAACCAATGCCTAATATTTATATGTATCGTCGTCTAAAAATCCCCGGAGTTCTTGTAGAATGTGGCTTTATTTCTAATAAAAAAGAAAGAGAAAAATTAATTACACCAGCCTATCAAAAAGAAATAGCTAAAAGTTTAACAGAAGGGGTAATCCTTTATTTCACTTAAACTTCACAAATTAATTACAAAAATACCACTTAATTTAGATATCATTTGACTGTCAGGTGTGATATAATTTAATAATAGGTGAATTGTATGGCGTCCAGACAAAAGACATTTAAAACTATAGATGAACAAATCGATATTTTAAAAGAAAAAGGTCTAGTTATAGACGATATTGATTATGCAAAAGATATTCTCTTGCGTGAAAATTATTTCTTTCTTATGGGATATCGTCATCTGTTCATAAAAAGTGAAAGAGACCGAACATTTATTAAAGGAACAAATTTCCGTGAACTTTATGCTATGTTTAATTTTGACCGCCAAGTTCGTAACATCATATTTAAAAATATTTTAATAGTTGAAAATAATGCTAAAAGTATTATGTCTTACCAATTATCCAAGAAATATGGTATCAAAGAAAAACATTATTTAAATCCTAAAAACTTTAATACTGACGCCTCTAAGAAAAAACAAGTAAACGACTTATTAAAAAAAATGCAGCGTCAGATTAGAGTTAATGGTGGGCAACATGCCGCCACCCAGCATTATATGACTAATTATGGCTATGTACCCCTTTGGATTGTTGTTAAAGTTTTATCTTTTGGTATTATTTCCGAACTATTTAGTATCTTGAAACCGGAAGATCAAAGAGCAATTGCGGCTATTTATAACCTAACTCCAGAAGCGTTATGTCAATATTTTCCAATTATGTCTAATTATCGTAATCTTTGTGCTCATGAAGATATCTTATTTGACCACCGTTCTCAAAGAGTAATCGAAGATAATAAATATCATTATTATTTAGGTATTCCGAAAATGAATGGCGAATATATTTATGGAAAAGATGATTTATTTGCATTAATTATCATTTTAAGACAAATACTAAGAAATGAAGATTTTAGAATG
>CAKOMC010000072.1 GCA_934096535.1 uncultured Bacilli bacterium
GTTATATAACCATTATATTGCTTAGTTTCAATCACAAAGATACCATATTTACTAATAATTATATGGTCGATTTGATGAGTAATACCGTTAACTTCAATCATGATATTATTTAAAATTTTATATTCATTTTTATCTAGTTTAAGAAGAGCTTCTTTAGTCCATAACTCCCCCATAAAACCGACAATTTGTTTGTAAAAAAGTACTGCTATAATAACAACTATAATAAATATCCAGAATAAAGGATTCTTTAGAAATATTCCTTCAGTTAATTGCCAAACAAATTTATTCATACCTAACCTACTTAGTTACAAGTATTTACTTCATCACGGGTAGCGTCCATACCAATTTTATCAGTCGGCTTTATACTAACGATATCAGTATTTCCTAAGATCCATTTTAATTCATCAGTTATACAGTTTCCATTAAACTCGAGTTCAAAAATATAAGATTTCTTTTCTTTTAAATTAGGGTTAATTTCTTTTTTTACTTTTACAGTTACAACTTCATCTACTTGATATTCTTTTAAGGTTAAAAACCAATATTCTTCGTTATCACTATCAGTAATATTTAAAATCTGATAAGTTCTTTTAAAAGCCGTTTTTTCACTTTCCTTAACACATAAATCTTCAGCAACCATCTCATTCGTGCCAACATATAAATTCTTATTATTATCTAAGTTACATTTTACTATTTTATAATCACCATTATAGTATAAAGTTCCATTGTTATTATTTAATACTTTCTTATTCCAACTATCTACTACTTTTAAGATATTATTATTACTTAAATAATCAACTATATCTTTAGAAGAACCATCGTTAATTTTAATATTATCTAGGCAATAACTAATTATTTGATAATCAGCCATTTCGGCATAAACTTTAGTATTTTTACAATTATTTATTTTACTTGCTTGAAAGATAACAGCATTACTTTCTTGATTATTTTTACCATTCTTAGAATAAAATATACTTCCTATAATTATTAAAATAATTATCCCAATACAAATAAATCCTAAAACATTTCTTTTTTTCATATCTATCCCACTTTCTAGTTACATGATATCACATTATTTTTAAAAAGTTACAAAGAATTAAAAAAATAGGTAGGAAAACCTATTTATTTGAGATTTATTAGAAATTGCTATTTAACCATTTAGCAACACCATTATTTTCATTAGTATCTGTTATACAATCACATATTTCTTTGATATCAGGATAAGCATTCCCCATAGCAACGCTCTGACCAACCATTTTAAACATGGCAATATCATTATAATCATCGCCAATCCCAACCGTTTCTTTTAAAGGTATATCTAATGCTTTGCAGAAGTTATTAATACCATCGCCTTTATTAGAATTAGGATTTGCTATAAAAATAAAGTAATTATCTCGAAACTGATAAACGCCGTCAAAACCTAGTTTAATGTTTTTTACTTTTTTAATATCTACAAGTGCTTTTTGCATATCAGTACCATTTTTACTAGTTAAGTGAATATGAATAATTTTTTCTTGTAAAACATATTTCAAAAAGTTTTCTTTATAAGTTACACTAGGACTTTTTTCTAATCTATTATCGGTATATTGGCCTGTTGTGGTATCAGCCGTTATATTAACATTGTACCTTTTAGCGATAGTGTATATTTCTTCTAAAGTTGTTTTATTAATCTCATTGGTATATAAATCTAATTTATCATGATAATCATAGACATAAGCACCATCAGAGGCAATTACATAAGGACTTGCCAGAGCCTCTTTGCTTACTTCTATAGCGTAATCGCGAGATCTGCCTGTACAAATAACTACTTTTGTTCCTTTCGCTACAACATTTTTAATTGCTTCTTTTGTTTCTGGGGTAATTTCTTTATTATTATTTCTAATTGTCCCATCAATATCTACAAATACTACCTTTTTCATAAATTTCTCCTTTAATTTAAGGTATCAAAAAACCCCAATTAAGGGGTATTATTTATCTCCATGGTGGCTCCAGCGGGAATTGAACCAGCGACACAAGGATTTTCAGTCCTCTGCTCTACCGACTGAGCTATGAAGCCATAAATGGCGGTTCGTACGGGATTCGAACCCGTGGTCTCCTGCGTGACAGGCAGGCGTCATAGGCCTCTAGACTAACGAACCATTTGGTTGCGGAGAATGGATTTGAACCAATGACCTCAAGGTTATGAGCCTCGCGAGCTACCAGGCTGCTCTACTCCGCGATATATAAATAAGAAATGGCGGAGGAATAGGGATTCGAACCCTAGCG
>CAKOMC010000073.1 GCA_934096535.1 uncultured Bacilli bacterium
TTAATTTTGAAGATAAAGGGATATTTGAAACCTAGATATGCTTTAGATGCTCCTTACGGAAGAAAAAGGAAAAATTTTTATAATCGCTTTAATGGCTTTTCAAAGGAAGAAATTGATATTAAGGTGAAGGAGCTTTCTTTAGAAGAACAACAATTTATAGCGGGTATTTATGACTCGAATGGAAAGATTATTGTTAATGTTTTAAGTAAAAACAGTGAACGAAAAATGAATTATCTTGTTGTTAAAATAAAAAATAATTTGCAAAGACAAGAAGATAGTAAGAAAGAACAGGCAGCTTTGGAGAACAATGCAGATAATTTCTATACTAATTTTGAGAGTTATGATAAAAAACAAGTCGATGAAGCTAAAAGAAGTTTACCGATATCATATCAAGAATTACTTAACTCTATTTATGATGAGAGAGGAAATCTTAGAGTTTCTAAGATGAAACTAACCAGTGATATACAAAAAGCTCTTGCCTTTATTTTTAAAAATATTAATGGTGTCTTAGAAAGTACTTGGAAAAATGAGGATAATAAAAAACTAGTTTATTTTATTAAGACTAATAGAATTTTAAATGAAGTTAATGATATTTTAAATAATGATTTAGTTATAATTATTATTATGAAGTATGGTCATTTAGATAAAGCATATTCTTTAGAAGAGATAGCTAAGATGACTAATTATAGCCTAGAGGAAGTTGAAAAATTAATTCAGTTATTTCTTAAAGTATATCAAAGTCCTAAAGTTGGTTTTGATAATGACTTAACTAGTACTTTTGATGGAGAGATAGAAGTTCATGAAGAAGACAAGGCGTTAGTAAGAATTAAGAAGTAGAAGAAACTTTTGAACTTATTATAAATACAAAAATAGTAAATTTATTAAAAGAAAATTTCTTTGTCAGCTTAAAAGTGGTGCTTGTACGAAAAACTTACTTCTTTTTAATTACTAAATACTCATAAATGCGGTAAAATACTAACGATTAACAGGGGACTGGTTATGATGTATATTAATATTTATAAATATTTTTCCCAATATACAAAAGAAGAAGTAAAGTTAGCTATAAATAGTTTAAGAACATTAATAATATATACTTTTATATTTAATGAAATAATATCTATTTTAGAAAATAGTTCATCTTTAGGCATAAAAATTCCAAAGGCTCTTAAAAGCGCTTTAGAAAAGTTAAATCAAGAGCAACTAAAATAATAACTAAAAATTTTATGAATATAAAAGTTAGAAGAAGTTAATAGTATGGCATATGCAAAAAGGGCACCACAAATTAAGATGGTTCTTACAGTTGATGAATATAATGCATTAGTTGGTATTTTAGCAAAAAACAATGACGAACTTGAAAATTCAGAAGAAAAAGAATCAGCCCTAATAATAAAGGAAAAATTATTAAAATTTAGCATCTCAAATATAGAACAAGATAATAATATAGAAATTGATGTGAGATTATCTATTAATGAAACTATGGATATTATTAATCAGTTATTATTGTATATTAAAAAAGAACAAATTTGATTGATTATTATCAGATTTTACTTAAAGTAAGAGAAAATTTAAATAATTAACATCTAGTTTTATTTATAAGATTTATTTTTTAATCAGCTATTTTATTAGCTGATTATTTTAATATAATAATTTCAAATAGTAAATTATTTGAAAAATCAACCACCAGCTTAGCTGGTGGTTTTCATTTTACGCCTTATAAGGCTCTTATTACTGCCTCGCTTAAAAGCGCTACAACAATCTGACGCTTGCAAATTACTTATGGCTGCCCGTAAACGGGTCTATATTATCCATT
>CAKOMC010000074.1 GCA_934096535.1 uncultured Bacilli bacterium
CTAATTAACTTGGGAGTTTTTAATTTTCGAGCCTTAATTTTAAGATCAGCACTGTTTTTAATCGAGTCAATAGGTGATATTTTACTAGCCCGCCTAGCACTTTTAAAGGCCGAAAAGTAAATAGTTATAATTCCTAGACCAATCGTAAATAATAAAACTAAGGGTGAATAAGAAAATGTTAATTTAAGACCACCAGCCATCATCTTATTTAAGAAGAAATTACTAACTATAACTAAGATATAAGCTGCTAAAAGGCCGAATAATAACCCTAAAGGAATACCAATAAGTCCCAAGATAGAGGCTTCATAAAAGACATTTTTGCGTATTTGTTTTTTAGTCGCCCCAACACTTCTTAACATTCCATATTGTTTTGTTTTCTCAGTAATAGAGATATCAAAACTATTTTTGATACAGAATACCGAAGTAAAAACAATAATTAGACAAACTATTAAGACAACCGTACCTAGACTCCTAGTAGTACTTTCATCTAACGGATTAGTTTCTAAAGTTATGAGATAGTTATTGTTATTAAACTGATATTTACTATTTTTCATTTGGGCCTCAAGACTATCATATTCAGAAGCACTAAGATAATCTGACTTTAAGAATTTTTGTAAAAGATCAGGTTCTACTCCTAAGATATTGGCTGTTACTTTAACATGATTTTTTAAACCGGTTTTATTATACTTAGCATAAACATCAACTTTATCGGGAATATCTTTAGAATCTAAATAAGTAATAAAGGTATAACCAGGGGCATTATAAGGCTCAATAGTGCGGTTAGGTCGCTCGGCAATACCAACAATTTGATAAGTTTTACTAATAGTATCTATCAGATGTTCATTACTTTCAGGATCATACGATTCTTCTTGATTTAAAAGATAACTATCACCTACTCTTTTTCCAACATCTAAAGTAATATAATCGCCAACTTTTAGATTTATCCGCCCATTCGTTTTTAAGTGGGTAGGAATTATTATTTCGGAAGCATTTTCTGGTAACCTCCCCTCAACTAAATGGACGGAAAGATTATCTAGGGATTCCTTACTAAAGGCTTTTATGTAAGCATAAGGTTTATATTCATTTTTAGAATCATTTAACTTAGCATAACCAATGTTACTAGTTAGATAAGTAGCCGCAATTCCGAAATTATTTTGAATATTTTGAACATCTTCTTTGGAAACATCTTGATATTCATAATGAAAGTTACCAAACTCATATATTTCATAATTAATTAAAGAATTTATGGCACTAGAATACATAGTAGCAACTGCGCTTACTAGAGCCACGGATAAGATGATACCAATAATAGTTACAATGGTGCGTTTCTTATTAAATTTTAAATTTTTAATAGTTAATTTATTTAGCAAGTCCATATTAAGCCTCACTTACGATTTTACCATCTTCAATTTTAATAATTCGATCGGCCATTTTAGCAATTTCTAAGTTATGGGTAATCATAATAATGGTTTGTTTTAATTCTTTGTTAGATTTCTTTAAAAGTGCTACAATTTCATCACTAGATTTAGAATCTAAGTTACCCGTTGGTTC